>JAYEHX010000186.1:0-2903 GCA_034659735.1 Fidelibacterota bacterium
TTTAAATTCAAAACAAAAAACTAAAACCATATTTTTAAAACGATATAAAATTAATTTGGAAAATATTGAAATACATATTAAAATAAAAAAATGTTTGCTTATTAATTTTTATTATAATAATTTTGAATAAATAAAAAAAGGGGAGAATTATGGAGAACAAGTTGAAAGGTTTTGTAACTCACGAAGGTGAAAGTTACATCAGTTTTGCAGAGATCACGAAACATGCTCGTGAGATGCTGAAAGGGAATTGGTTGTTGTCAATTTTGGTTACAATTGCATATTTTGTTATTCTTATTGGAGTAAGTGTAATTCTACAAAAAATTCATATAGCACTTGGACAGATTGGTACACTGATAATTGCCGGCCCATTAGCATTAGGATTTGCAGTATTTTCGTTATCAGTTTCAAGGAAAAATGAATTAGAATTTGGCCAGTTGTTTGCTGGATTTAGTAATTTCTTAACTGCATTTTTGGCAAATCTGTTAATGGCAATTTTTGTTATACTTTGGATGTTGTTATTAATTGTACCGGGAATTATTAAAGGATTAGCTTATTCAATGACATATTTTATACTTGTTGATAATAAAGATATGAAAGCATTGGAAGCAATTACAAAAAGTAAAGAGATGATGCAAGGACACAAGTTTGAATTATTTTGTTTACAATTAAGATTTGTTGGTTGGGGCATGTTGGCAATATTGACACTTGGAATTGGTTTTTTATGGTTATTTCCATACATGCAAGTTAGTTATGCAAAATTTTATGACGATTTAAAAGCAACTCAAAAATAAATACTTTTTGAAATAAGAAAAAAGACAGTCATAAATAAAAGTTTATGACTGTTTTTTTATTTCAGTTCAAGTGGATTAACAGATATATTTTTCTCAAATTGAAATGTGACTTTTCCTGCTGTAAAACCTTTTCGTTTTACCACATATTTTTTTAATGTATAAATTACAGATACCATATTTGAATGTTTTTCATCACTATTTCGTGCAGATAGCGTTCCTGCATATTTTATTATTTCCATTGGAATTTCTTTTTTCCCATCTTTCCGTATTATAACATGTGAGCCGGTAGAGTGTCTAGTATGCAACCATAAATCATTTTTATTTGCCAAGTGAAAAGTCATTTCATCATTGTCTCTTGCCGATTTCCCAACCCATATTTTCCAGCCGGATTTTGTAATATACTCTTTATATGGAACTCGTATATTATCTTTTTGTTTTGTATTCGTCTGTTGAATATTTTGTAGAATTGATTTATTGTTTTCTTTCCATAATTTTAATGTTTTATTATCATCTATTTTCTCAAAGTGTTCGTATATTTTCAAGTATTTTTCGAATTCTTTTTTAAATGTTTTTTCGTCTAATATATTTTTTGCTACTTTTTTTTCTATTTTTTTGGCTTTATCATAGTAGTTTTTTATAATTTGATGAATATTCAAATTTGATTGTAATTCAATAATTTTGGGGAAATTAGAATTTTGATATTCGTCGGGAATCTCAAATTCCGTTTTTCCTTTATTAATATTTGTCTGAAAAATAGATAGTGTGTCGCCGAAATATCTGTTTTTCTCAATTCGTTTATTCAATTTATCATTATCATTCAGATTTTTTAATGATTTTTTATTTCGTTCTAATTGTTTTAATAACTGTTTTTTTATGTTGGAATATGCTTCATCGAAACTGTTACTAATAAAATTCGTAATGATAAATTTTTTGTAATTGTTATAAAAAAATTCAGAATTGAATTTATCATCATTTTTATTTTCATTTAAAACAAATCTATTTTTAATAAAATTTCCATTAGATTTTTTCATTATTTCAATAAATTTTTGATATTCATCAGAATTAATATTAAAAAAATTGGTGTAATTTTTTTTCCAAAAATTATTGAATCTGAAATTTTTCAAAATATTATCAAAAGATTTTTTCTCATTAGAATATTCTGTTTTTTCGACTAATTTTTTTTTATTATTTTTGAATAGGAGGGAAGTGTCATTTTTTTGATATATCACATTTCCGGAATTTGAACGAAATATGATTATAATTGATGCACCTGATGTAAAATTTATCCAAATATTTCTATCATTATTATCAATCTTTACGGAGGCGATAATTTCATTTTGTAATGCAGGGAAAATAGTTATTGTTTTTCTCGGTTTATTGAATGTGTCAAGTAGAATAAATTGAAATGGATTAAATAAATTTATTTTAACTGATGGATTTTGATTATTATTATTTAGCAATATTAATTCATTTTTATTAAATGTAAGTGCTTGCGAAATCATTTCGCCCGAAAGTTTTTCATTTAAATAGAAAGATAATTTTTCCAAAGTGTACCAATTTGTGATCATGACAAGTCCTTAATTATTCAATTCCAAAAATAAGAAAAAATAACCATATTTTATATAAAATATTTTAAAATAATAATTTATTAAGTTGAATTTAGTAGCGAAGCAGGGATTCGAACCCAGGACACCCGGATTATGATTCCGGTGCTCTAACCAACTGAGCTACTTCGCCGTTTTCTTATCATCAAATAACTGCCAAATATATAATGAAAAATTCTGAAATACAAATTTATTTTTAAAAAAGTGAGGAAAAAAGATTTCACGGATTTCACGGATTTCACGCAAAGCTCGCAAAGAAAGAAAGAAAGAACGCAAAGAAAGAATAATTCACCACAAAGAACACAAAGAACACAAAGAAAGGAAGAACGCAAAGAGTTATTTATAGCTCGTTGCAAAAAAGACAAAAAAACCGCGAAGCGGTGAAATGATTATAACAAAAAATATAAAAAGACCAAAAAACTCCGTAGGAGTGACATAAAATACATAATTGAAAATGACAACAAATGACAAAATATCCGTGCCAATCCGCTAAATCCGCGAAAATCCG
>JAYEHX010000186.1:3003-8888 GCA_034659735.1 Fidelibacterota bacterium
TAATTAGATTAATTCGATGATACTAATTAGATAATCTTTGTGTTCCTTGTGCTCTTTGTGGTTAATAAAAATTTTAATGTCTCAATGCTTCAATAGGATCCAAATGTGCCGCTTTCACAGCAGGATATGTTCCAAAAACTCCACCAATAAGCGAACAGACGGCGATACCAATTCCAATCCAATCCCACGGAATTACAGCACTCATTTTCAAAACAAGTGCTAATATGTTTCCGCCGAGAATTCCCAAAAGTATTCCAATCAATCCTCCGATAAGAGTTAAAATCAATGCTTCCAACAAGAATTGTTGCATAATATCACTGTTTTTTGCACCGATACTTTTTCTTATACCAATTTCGCGAGTTCGTTCACTTACGGAAACAAGCATAATGTTCATAATTCCAATTCCTGCCGCAAGTAAGGCAATGGAACTTATCACAAATCCACCTAATTTTACAGCATCCATAACGGTATTAAAAGATTCTATTAATGAAGAATTAGAATATATTTCAAAATCATCTTCTTCACCCGGAGCAACTCCGCGAATTGTTCTCAAATTATAAATAACTTCATCTTTTGCCATATCATAAGTATTTTGTGTTATAGTACTGATACAATAATTTAAACTCGTTCTTCTTCCACTAAACATTTTTAGATGTGTTGTTAAAGGGATTACAGCTGAGTTGTCTTTTGATTCTCCGAACGATTCTCCTTTAGATTCCCATATTCCTATTATTTTAAATTTCACACCTGCGATTTTTATTTTTTGTCCAATTGGATAATATTGTGGCATTAAAACATCAATAATATCTTTACCAATTATTACAACATTGCTTTGATGTCTAATGTCTTGCTGTGTAATCATTCTTCCTTCTTCCAGAATATAATTATTGGTGTAATCCCACTCAGGAGTGACTCCGCCAATACCAACACGAGATTTCGTCTTTTTATCATTAAAAATAATATTTTTGTTAGTCCAATCTTCTGCTGACACATAATCAGCAACTGTGATTTTTTTTTCTAATTTTAAATAATCTTTATAAGTCAAATTTTTTCTATTGTGGTATTTTCTTCTTCCACCCGAATTACCAATTTGAATTGCCGGATATTTCTGGACTTGAAATGTATTTGTTCCAAGTGAACTTAAATTTGTTTCCATAGAAGATGATAAAATGTTCATCGCAGTCATTACTCCGATTATTGAAAATATTCCAATAATGACTCCGAGTAATGTCAAAAAAGATCTCATTTTATTTTGTCTTATAGAATCAAGCGACGAGTAAATTATTTCTTTTAAGTTCATTTATTTTTCCTTTTATACATTATTTTTTTCAAATCTCACTTTTTACAATTTGCAATTTATTCATATCGTATCGCATCAATCGGATCTAATCTCGCTGCTTTTCTTGCCGGAACGATTCCTGAAATAATGCCGGTCATAATTGCGACAAATAGTGCCATAACAACTAATTTTATTGATAATGAAGCAACAAAAAATTTATTTAAAAATCCTACTAAACTTGTGGTAATAAGAATTCCTATCATTCCTCCGATTACAGCAATAATTACTGCTTCACTTAAAAATTGAAATAGAATCACATGTTGTTTTGCTCCGAGTGCTTTTCTTATTCCGATTTCCTTTGTTCTCTCTTTTACACTAACAAACATTATATTCATAATTCCAATTCCACCAACGAGAAGGGCAAGAGCAGTAATTCCAAAACCGGCACCGGATATTCCCATTTTTATTGCAGAAAATTGTTCACGAAATACCTCTTGTTGGTTTATTGAGAAGTCGTCTTTTTCAGATGGTTTCAAACCTCGTAATGATCGCATTATTGTCGTCACTTCATTTTTTGCTTCATCAATCTCAACACCTTCTGCAACTTTTAATGTAATTGACATATGTCGTCTTCGTCCAAATATTGAATATGCGGATCTTAAAGGAATAATAGCCATATTATCAAAACTGAAAATTCCCATAAATTTACCTTGTTCTTTTACTACTCCAATAATCTTATATTTCATTCCTCGCAGCTGAATTTCTTCGCCAATTGGATTTTGATTTGAAAAAAGATTATCTTTTATTGCCCAGCCAATTACGATTACCTTTGAAGCATTTCTATCTTCTGCTTTAGTAAAAAATCTGCCTGATTCTAATTTTAAAGCATTAATGTGTTGCAATTGCCAGTTTGTAGCATCTATAAAGACACTTTCCACAGAATTATCTTTATATTTTATATTACTCATGTTTTTCATCTCTGCAGTTGCAAAAGATATGGTTTTCGCTCTCTGTAATATTTTTTCTGCATATTCTACTTTCATTTCAGGACGATTTCTATAATTCCACCAATCATTATTTTTCATAACCCAAGGATATTTTTCTAAATGTAATACATCATTGCCAATCATATCCATACTATTTTCAAAAGTGTTATCTATTCCATTTATAGCAGTTCCCATAAGCGAAACAGAAAGAATTCCAATAATTATTCCAAGCATTGTTAAAAAACTTCTCGTCTTATTTGCAAAAACATCTTTAAAAGCAATTACAAAACTTTCCCATAATTGTCCCATTTATTTTTTCCTTTAATACTTTAATTCAGATGAATAAATCAAATTTCTAAACTCATATCGCATAAACTTTTCCTATTTTCTTGTTTTTCTATCTTCAGAGACCTTTCCATCAAGAAGTGTAATAATTCTATGAGCATGTTCGGCAATATCGTGTTCGTGTGTTACGAGAATTATTGTATTGCCTGTTGAATGCAAATTGTCTAAAAGTTCCATAATTTCAGCACTTGTTTTGCTATCAAGATTTCCTGTCGGTTCATCTGCGAGAATAATTGATGGATCGTTAATTAACGCTCTTGCCATTGCGACTCGCTGTCTCTGTCCACCAGAAAGTTCATTTGGTTTGTGGTGCATTCTGTCTGCGAGTCCAACCTGATCTAAAACGAATTTCGCTTTTTCTATTCTATCTTTTTTTGACATTCCGGAATATATCAGAGGTAATTCTACATTATGTAAAGCAGTTGCTCGTGGAAGTAAATTGAATGTTTGAAAAACAAATCCGATTTTCTGATTACGAATTTCCGCCAACTGATTGTCATCTAATTTTTCATTTTCGGAATCATTGGAATGTACGGTCAATCCATCAAGTGAATAATCGCCTGCAGTTGGAGTATCAAGACAGCCGATTACATTCATCAAAGTTGACTTTCCAGAACCGGAAGGTCCCATGATTGACACATATTCATTTTTTCCAATTGTAGTGCTTAATCCCTGTAGAGCATTAACTTTCACAGTTCCAATTTGGTATATTTTATAAACATCTTTTAATTCTAATAATGCCACGGTTTACCTTCTTTTTTTACGATTTTTTTTCTTGTCATCATTTTTATTTACTTCAACCAATTTACCTGTTTGCAATGTTCGACTCAATGCTTCGTGATTTCCTGTCACAATCTTATCGCCAACAGATAATCCACTTGTTATCTCAAATAAATCATCACTTGCAATACCAATTTCAACCGGAACTGCTTTTGCAGAATCATTTACAACAACGAATGCGACTTCCAACATTTTCTCTTTCGAATACATTTTATATCCGTCAGATTTTGTGGAATCTTTTTTCATTCTCATCTTCTTTTTAGTCACCTTATTTTCAGGTCTGACAGTTATACTTTGAATAGGAACACCAATCACATCAATATGTTTTTCTGTTAAAATCTCTACAGCCGCACTCATTCCCGGACGCAATTCTTCAGGAATTTCTAACATACTTACAACTACATTATAATTTGTGACAGATTGCTGAGTTCCACCGGCAGAGGTAATTGCAGAGTGTGCGATTTCTGAAACAATTCCTTTAAATGAAGTATCCGGAATTGCATCAATTTCAATATCAACATGATCGCCAATACTCACTTCGACAACATCATTTTCATTTACTTCAACTTCAACTTCCATTTCTGTCAAATCTGCAACTGACATTATAATATCCGCTTGAAATGTTGAACCCATTGCAATTTCACCCTGTTCCTTTCGTAGAGCAATAACAGTTCCTGAAATTGGTGCAAAAATTGTTGTTTTGTTCAGATTATCTTTTGCCTGTTCCAAAGATGCTTTTGCCTGTTCCAAACTGTTTTTTTCTATCGTATAATTCGCATCTACTTGGTCGAATTGCGATTCACTGATATTATTTGCTTTATAGAGAGCGTCGCTTCGTTTCAATTCCTTTTTTTTGAGAGCAAGAGATGCTTTTCTTGAATTATATGCCGACCGTGATCTATCTAAATCTGCGACATATCTCACCTTATCAAGTTGAGCCAAAATCTGTCCTTTCTTTACAAATTCGCCTTCTTTTATATACATATTCATAATTTCTCCGGCGACATTTGCACTTATATTCACTTGCACAACCGGTAAAATCGTTCCACTTGCAGAGACCTTTGATGTAACTGTCGTTAGTTTCACCTCGGCAATTTGCACTTCTATTGCTTTCTCTTTTTTCTGTCGAATATTCAGAAATATCAATAATCCGATAACCAAAATAATACTACCAATGATAATCCATTTTTTCATAAAAATTTCTCCTTTTTATCCTATTAATTCTTGTATTTGTACTTCTACAATTTTCTTTGAATACTTTGCTTTCACTAATGCACTCTCGGCATTCAATACTGAAAGTTGAGCATTCATCTGTTCTAAAATAGTTCCTGTTCCTATTCGATATTGTTGTGTGACGAGATCCAAATCTCTCTTTGCAGATCGCAATTCTATCTCTTTTAATTTTATTAATTTCTCATAAGTTTCGTAAGAAGTGTAATATTCTAAAAGTATCTGTTCCAACGATTGTTTTTTTTCTTTGATTTTTACATCGACAGATTTTAATCCGATTTTTTCATATTGAACGGTTTGATTTTTTCTGAATCCGGAAAAAAGTGACATAGATGCATTTAATGAAATTGAATTATTTGTTGTTTCCATTCCATATTGTTCGCCTTGAGAATATGAATAACTTGCGGATAATGATGGCAAATATGACTCTTTCGCAATTTTTAAAGATAATCGTTGAATTTTCTTTTCCTTTCTCATAATTGTTAAATCAGCATCGTTTTTGAATAACATTTTTTTTGCTGTTTCAATAGTTGGAAGTTGAAAATTATTTACAACTACCTCGTGTAAAGCTAAAGCAACATCAGAATTTCTTCCCATTAGCAAATTTAATGTTCTTTTTAGTCCAAGCATGTTCTGTTTTTCTTGAATTAATTGTGACTCAAATGTGCTTTTTTGAACTTCGGCTTTTAATACATCAGATTCCGTAGTTGAACCCAATTCATACATATTTCTAATTTTCCCCAAATTCTTTTCTGAAACTGAAATGTTTTCATTATAGACATTTATTAAGGTTTCTGAAGCTAAAATCTGATAAAAATATGTCGATATACTTTCGCTAATTTGTCCAATTATATCAACATCACTGATTCTAGAAATTTTTTCTGTCGTTTTTGTTTGCCTAATTCCGGAGAACATTCCCGGAGAATAGATGTTCTGCGATACGGAAACACCGGCATTCCAACCCATTTCCCAATCACCACTTTCAGAAGCAGAAGTGGAAGCCGATAAATTCACATTTGGATATAAATACGAATATGCCTTTTTTGTGTTTATATGCATCTGTTCAACTGTCAACTTGCTTTTTTCTAAAGATGGATTATTTTTTATTGCCAAATCAATGCAATCTTTTAATGACATCGCATCATTCTCTTGTGCAAAAACAAATCCAATAATTAACATCAGTAGTGTTAATAATTTTATTTTAATTTTCATTCATTTTCTCCAAATATTATTCAAAATTTATAATTTCAAAATGAGACATCTAT
>JAYEHX010000187.1:0-8742 GCA_034659735.1 Fidelibacterota bacterium
TTGGCGATTGGATTCTGCTTCATACCGGATTTGGTTTGGAAATAATTTCTGAAGAAGATGCAAAAGAGACAATTGATGCACTGAATGAAGCATATCATGTGATGCCTGATGAATATTAAAGAGTTCCAAAATCCCAAACTGATTGCAAAATTAGTTGAAAAAATAAATGAATATAAGAAACCAATATCGTTGATGGAAGTTTGCGGTTCGCATACGATGGCGATTGGCAAGTGGGGAATTCGTAATTTATTACCGAAAAATATAAAATTAATCTCCGGTCCGGGTTGCCCTGTTTGTGTGACACCAATGTCGATTATCGATGCTCTGCTTGATTTGAAAAATGTGACGATTGCAATATTTGGCGACCTTATGAGAGTGCCGGGAGAAAACGGCTCTTTGGAACTCGCGAAAGCAAAAGGTCTCGATGTGAAAATCGTATATTCTCCGATGGATGCTCTGAAACTCGCAGAAAAAAAGGAGACGGTTTTCGTTGGAATTGGATTCGAAACGACAATCCCCGGAATCGCTCATACAATTCAAAAAGCTTATGAAAATAAAATAAAAAATTTCTCAGTATTGACTTCATTGAAAACCGTTCCACCTGCTCTGAAATTACTCTCTTCCGACAAGGATATAAATTTAGACGGCTTTATTCTGCCAGGACATGTTAGTGTGATAATCGGAAAAGATGCTTACAATTTTCTTCCGAGCGATTACAATATCGGCGGAGTCGTCACGGGATTTGAACCGGCGGATATTCTCGTAAGTGTAGAAAAATTAATCCGGCAAAAAGAAAATAATGAACCAAAAATTGAGAATGAATATAGCAGAATTGTTACTAACAGAGGAAATATTCATGCACAGAATTTGATGAATAAAGTTCTGAAAACAAGCGATGGAATATTCAGAGGAATAGGAGAAATACCAAATTCAGAATTGAAAATAAGAGAAAAATATTCCGAATTTGATGCAGAAAAAAAGTATAATATTAAGATTGAATACAAGGAAGATAAAAGCGGTTGCCGATGTGGAGATGTTTTGAAGGGAATTATTGTTCCGCCGGAATGTCCACTTTTCGGAAATAAATGCACACCATCAAATCCGATTGGTCCCTGCATGGTTTCGAGTGAAGGAAGTTGTTCGGCTTATTTTAAATACGAAAGGAATAGTTCTCGCCAAGTCGCCAAGTCGCTAAGTTGATTGATGTTTTAAAAATTAGTTCTCGCAAAGTCGCCAAGTCGCAAAGATGATTGAAATTAGTTCTCGCAAAGACGCGAAGACGCAAAGATGATTAAAATTAGTTCTCGCAAAGTCGCCCGCCTATTCAGTCGGGCAAGCGAAGACGCAAAGATGATTAAAATTTATATCTCGCAAAACATAGCCACGAAAAAACACGAAAAAACACGAAAAAAAAAGTGAAAATAATATGAAAGACAAAATAATTAGAATGGGACACGGAAGTGGTGCCGGACTCACACAAGAATTAATTAAAGAAGTATTTGTGAAAAAATTCAAAATGCAATCATTGGAAGATGGAGTTGAAATTGAAAATCGTGTTGTTGTTTCCACCGATGCTCATGTTATCAGTCCGTTATTTTTTCCGGGTGGAGATATTGGTAAACTCGCAATTTCCGGAACTGTTAACGATGTCTCAATGAAAGGTGCAATTCCAAAATATATTTTGATAACTTATATTATAGAAGAGGGATTCCAAATTTCCGACCTGAAAAAAATAACAAAATCGGTTCAAAAAGAAGCGGAAAAAGCAAATGTAAAAGTCATTGCAGGCGATACGAAAGTTGTGGAAAAAGGAAAGGCAGACGGAGTTTATTTAACTACAACAGGAATTGGATTTCTACCAAAAGATGTAAACTTAAACACTAAAAAAATCAAACTCGGAAATAAAATTATTCTAAATGGCTCACTCGGAGATCACACAATTTCAATAATTAATGCGAGAGAAAAAATGGAACTCTCACCTGCTCCAAAAAGCGATTGTGCATCATTAAATAAATTAGTTCAAGTGATGCTGAAAAATGGGAAAATAAATTTTATGCGTGATATAACTCGTGGCGGATTGGCGACAATTTTGAATGAAGTAGCCGATGAAAAAAAACTTGGAATTATAATTGAAGAAGATAAAATCCCGATAAAAAAAGATATAAATGCAGTTTGTGAATTGCTTGGTTTGGATCCGCTCTATCTTGCAAATGAAGGAAAACTCGTTTCATTTATTGACGGCGATGAAAAAAAATTAATTGCGAAAATGAGAGAAAATGAATTTGGAAAGGATTCAGCAGTGATTGGAGAAGTGACGAACGAGGTAAAAGGTGTTTTTGTCAGAACTTCAATTGGCGGTTTGCGACCATTGATAATGCAGGATTCCGATCCGTTGCCGAGGATATGTTAAACTCTACCGCAAAGACGCTGAGACGCAAAGATGAAAGAAAATATCTCTCGCAAAGACGCTAAGTCGCTAAGATTAGGTTGAGGTTAAGGTTAAGGTTGAGGTTGAGGTTGAGATTGAAAAATTAAACCAAACATATTTAAAAGAATTAAAAAATGAAATATAAAAGGAACTTTTAATAATGCACGAAGGAGCGATAGTTCAGTCGATTTTTGATTCGGCAATTGAGATAAAAGAGAAAGAAAATTTAGAAACAATTTCTACAATAAAAATCATCGTTGGTGAATATCATCAAATTGTGAAAGAGGTTATGTTTACATATTTTGATATTATGAAAAAAGATTATGATGGATTTGGAAATTCTAAATTGGATATGAAAATTGTGCCGATAAAAGTCAAATGTCATTCTTGCAATCATACATTCAAAATTAACGATCCGATTTTAATTTGTCCGAATTGTCAATCATTCGAAACAGAAATTTTAAGCGGAAAAGAGCTTTACATAGAAACTATTTCCGGTGAAACAAATAACATAAAAAAAAGGAGTTAATTATGTTTTCTACAGAATTATCAATACTTATTCCGACAACAATTACAATTGCATTTTTGCATACAATTTTAGGACCGGATCATTATGTTCCATTTGTCGCAATGGCTAAAGCAAGAAATTGGTCAATGGTAAAGACAATTTGGACGACTTTTTTCGCCGGATTGGGACACATTCTCGGTTCTGTCACTTTAGGAATTATTGGCTTAATTTTTGGCTTGGCAATTAAAAAATTAGAAATTATTGAATCATTTCAAGGAAATCTCGCCGGCTGGATGTTAGTGATTTTTGGAGCTGTTTACTTCGCTTGGGGAATTAAAAAAGCAATCAGAAACAAACCACATACTCATAAACATATTCACGAAGACGGAATTGCACATTCACATAAACACTCACATGAAAAAACACATTTACACATTCATGATTCACAAAACAAAAAAGACATCACACCTTGGATTTTATTTGCAATTTTTATTTTCGGACCTTGTGAAGCACTGATTCCGATTTTCATGTTTACCGCAATAAATAATACTATTTACAATTTGATTTTCGTGACTATCGTTTTCGGAATTGTCACAATTATTACAATGTTGGGAATTGTCGTCTCATCTATTTATGGAATAAGTTTTATAAAAATAAATCGTTTTGAAAAATATTCACATGCAATTACAGGAATAATTATTTCATCTTTGGGAATTGGGATTTTATTTCTAGGATTGTAAAAACTCTATTTATTATCTATTTCATTAATTTTATTATAAGAATTTAAAAGTCCTTTGATAAGTGCTGAACTGAATCCATTATGTTCCATTTCATTCAATCCGGCAATTGTAATTCCTCTTGGTGTTGTCACTTTATCAATTTCTCTTTCTGGATGATGTCCACTTTCAAGCACCAATTTACTTGCACCTTTTACAGTTTGTGATGCAATTATTTTTGCCAAATTAGAATCGAAACCTATCTCTATTCCACCCTGCATTGTTGCTCGAATAAAACGAAGTGCAAACGCAATTCCGCAAGCCCCAAGCACTGTTGCAGAACCCATTAATTCTTCATTAATAATAATTGCTTCGCCTAATTCCTTAAATAATTTTATAACAATTTGCTTTTGCTTTTCAGTAGAATTATTAGTGGCAATTAAAGTCATTGATTCCTGAATCGAAATTGCGGTATTAGGCATTGCACGAAATACAGGAGTTTCCGAAACAATTATTTTTTTTATTTTTTCAATTGAAATTCCAGTTATTGTTGAAATAATTATATGTTTTTGAGGATTTAATTCAGATTTAATTTCATTTAAAATTGCTTCCGTTTCACTTGGTTTTACACAAATAAAAATTATTTCAGATTCGTTAACTGCCTTTTTATTATCACTATGAACTTGAATTTTATCTTTTTTATATCTTGCAATTAGATGTGATTTCCTTCTTGTCACAGTAATGTTTTTTGATAATATTTTCCCTGATTTTAACAACCCATCAACAATTGATTGTCCAAGATTTCCACCGCCTATAATTGCTATTTTTTTATCTATTCCATTCATAATTTTTTTAATTTAATTTAATAATTTGTCTCTCTTCCCATCTCTTCCAAACCACTTCGATGTTCATAATTTGCAATAGATTCAGAAATTTTTCCACTCATATTTTCGTGAACTGACTTCGCCGATAACACAAGTGCATTATAAATTGATTTTTCTGTTGAACGACCATGACATTTAATTACAGTTTTCTCAAATCCAAAAACAGGGGCACCACCATAAGTTTCAAAATCTGTTATATCTTGTAATTTTTTAATTCCACCCGCCAACATTACCATTCCCATTTTCCAAAGCATATTATGTTTGAACGCCATTTGTCCCACTTTCTTCATCGAGCCGGCCATTCCCTCAATTGTCTTTATTGCAATATTTCCGGTGATTCCTTCTGTCACAACAACATCAACAATTCCTCTCATCAAATCATTTCCTTCAATATTTCCATAAAAATTTATACTCGGTATAGATCGCAGAATTCTATTTGCACGAGATAATACTTCACCACCTTTATACTCCTCTTCACCAATATTCAATAATCCTATGGTCGGAGATTCTATTCCCTTAATCGCCTGAACATAAGCGTTTCCCATAAAAGCAAAGTGAATAATTTCGTGAGCAGAATTATGAACATTCGCTCCAACATCCATTATAAGCGAAAAAATATCGCTTCTTTTTTGTGAATTATGTGTAGGATAAATTGTTGCCAAAGCAGTTCTTCTTACACCAACAATTCTGTTAATATTTTTTGTTGAAGCAAGAATCACCGCTCCCGTATTCCCCGCAGAAATTAGTGCATCACCATTACCGTCACCAACTATTTTTGCAGCAATTCCTATTGAAGTATTCGGATTTTTCAATACATCTTTTGGATGATCGCCCATTTTAATTTGATCCGATGCATGAACAATTTCTATCTTACTTTCATCGTGTTTATATTTCCCAAGATACTTCTGAATATCATCTTTATCGCCAACTAATTTGATTTTAAATTCATTATTTAAACTTGCTTTACACGCTCCTTTTACCGTAATCTTTGGTGCATGATCGCCACCCATCGCATCTAAAACCAATACAATATCTTTATATTCTCTCTTTTCCATTTCGCTCATATTCCCTCCAAGCTAATATTTGTTTTTTATTACAGAATTACTATTTTTAAGTATTCTATTACAAGTTCGGTTTTCCAAGTAATTCAAACATGTTATTCTTATATGCCACAACTCCCGGCTGATCGAATGGATTTACACCAAGATTATATGCAGATAAAGCAACTCCAATCTCAAAAATAACCAACAATTCCATAATATTTTCTTCATCTAATTCATCGATATAAAAAGTTGAAATCGGGACTCCACCATCTCTGTGTGCTTTAACCGTTCCATCATAAGCTTTGCTGTTTACAAAACTCAATGACCTTCCACTCAAGTAATTTAATCCATCTAAATTTTCTTTATCAAATGGAATTTTAATATCAGCAGAATAATTTTCAATAACCAAAAATGTTTCAAAAAGATTTCGTTCTCCATCTTGAATCATCTGTCCCAAACTGTGCAAATCCGTTGTAAAATTTACACTTGCCGGAAAAATTCCATTCCCATTTTTACCTTCACTTTCGCCGTATAACTGTTTCCACCACTCAGCGATAAAATTTATTTGCGGTTCCATTGATGCCAATATTTCTATCTTCTTTTCTTGAGAATATAGAATACTTCTATTCATCGCATATCTAAATGCAATATTCTTTTCATCACTTTCCAATGAATTTTCTAAACCTCTCTTCGCTCCTTTCAGAATCATTTTCAAATCCAATCCGGCAGAAACAATCGGCAATAATCCAACAGGTGTCAAAACAGAAAATCTTCCACCAACATCATCAGGAATTACAAAAGTTCTATATCCATTATTATCTGCTAACTTTTTCAATGCTCCTGCTTTCTTATCAGTAGTTGCAATTATTCTATTTTTAGAATCTTCGCCATATTTTTTTTCCACCAATTCTCGTATAATTCTGAAAGCAATTCCCGGCTCGGTTGTAGTTCCGGATTTTGAAATAACATTCACATAAAAATCTCTCTCTTCCAACTCTACCAACAAATTTGACAATTCTAAAGGCGACAAATGATGACCGATAAATCGTATATTATTTTTCGGTTTCAATGATGAAATAACCGCTTTTGCACCAAGATAACTTCCGCCAATTCCAATGCAAACCAACAAATCATTGCTATTTTTAATCTCGTTTCCAACCTCTATCAATTTCTGCAATTCTTCAACATTCTGATTTGGTAAATCAAGCCAACCAAGAAATTCACTTCCTGCACCACTTCTATTTTTTAATAATTCTAAAGATTTTATTGTCTTTTGTTGGAATATTTCTAACTCATTTTTATTAAATAATTGCTCTAAATTACTATCATCATATCTTATTGACATTATTAAAATCCTCTAACTTTTTTAATTTTACTGTAAGCATTATTTATTGCTTTGAATTTTTCTTCAGCAACTTTTACCATATCATCACCGAGATGAGAAACTTTATCCGGATGATATTTTATTGCCATTTTTTTGTATGCCGATTTTATTTCACTATTTGTCACATCAGGTGAAATCTCCAAAATATCATATTCAGAATTTTTATTTTCACTGTGATAAATAGAAAATATCGACTGATAATCTTGTATTGAAAGTTCTAAAAATATAGTAACTTTTCTTATCGCTTCCTCTTCTTTGGCGTGAAATTCTCCATCGGCAAGTGCAATCCCAAAAAGTAAATGAATCAATTGTAATCGAGATGAATAATCCATATTATCCGCAATCTGTTTTGATACTTCTTGAATTTCTATCTCTTTTTCGAGAATATTTTTTAACATATTCATCAAATCCTGAACTAATTTTTTATCAGATACATTTTCTAATAGATATTTTTTTACATAACCAATTTCACTTTTTCGTATTTTATTATCGGCCTTAACTATATAAGCAAAAATAATTACTAAACTTATGAAAAAATCTCCTTTTTGTGTTTTTATGTAAGGATGGTTTTTCCCTCTTATAGAAATATTTGAACTCGTTTGAGATCCAATCATTCCACCAATTATCGCTCCAATCGGACCCAAAACTACCCAACCAATTCCCGCTCCAATTAATGCTTTAAATATCTGTTTCATAATTTTAATTCTCTTTTTTTATGTATTGATTATTTTTTTTCTCATACCCAACCGTTGTCATTTCTATATGCCCCGGATATAATTTTGTTTCATCAGGTAAAGTATAAATATTTTCTAAAATCGTTTTTCTTAAAGTTTCCATATTTCCACCCGGCAAATCAGTTCTCCCAATAGAATTTCTAAAAATCGTGTCGCCACAAAAAACCGTATCATCAATTTTAAATAAAACACCTCCTGCAGAATGCCCCGGAGATTGAATTATCTGAATATTTAAGCCATCAATTTCAACTTCATTTTCCTTACTTAAATCAACATCAATTTTTGGAGTTCCCCAATATTTCACATTATATCTCTCCGACAACTCTTTCAAATAATCAAGATTAAACTGCTCTTCACTATTCAAATAAAATGGAATTCCATATTTCTCTTTAAATTTATTTGCAGAAGCAACATGATCAATATGACCATGAGTTCCCAAAATTGCTTTTGGTTTCAAATCGTTTTCAATAATAAACTTATCAATATTTGCAAAATCATCACCCGGATCAATAATCACTACGCTCTGGTTTTTGTAAACTAAATATGTATTCTCTTGGAATACTCCTGTCACTATTTTTTTTATATTAAACATAATTTTCTAAAATAGTTTTCTTACTTTTTTAATCATTCTATTTAACAATTTATCAAAAGCATTTGGTTGAGATTCTACTCTATACTTAATATCTGAAATATCAATTTCCACATGTTCGCCATTAATTACCGCCTGCGGATTTTTTACCAGAATTTCTTGTAAATTAATATTGGGGTAATTTTTAGAAATATATTCTATACCTTTCTGCATCGAAAATCCTCTTTGAAATCTTAGAGTATGCGCATCACTACCCAACAAATGCACCCAATTATTATTTAGATATTTATAAGCATTTTTCTGAGCTTCTTTGCCCAATAATCCTAAAATACTTCCGGTATTTATTTGAAACAAAACACCCATTTTTAACAATTTAACTAAACTTTTTCTATCATCATATAAACCAATTATTCTTTCAGGATGTGCTAAAATCGGAACATATCCGGCAACAATCAA
>JAYEHX010000188.1:0-8598 GCA_034659735.1 Fidelibacterota bacterium
TTAGAAAAGATTCTCCTGATTTTAAGAAATATGTTAAAGTGAAATTAAGTTCCGAAAATAAAAGACAATTATTTATTCCTAAAGGATTTGCTCATGGGTTTGTAGTAACATCTCCCAAAGTAATATTATCTTATAAAGTTGATAATTATTATTCTAAGGAGAATGACAGCGGATTTAGATATAATGACCCATCGATAGAGATTGATTGGGGAATAGATTCAAATGACATTAATCTTTCCAAAAAAGATACAAACGCTCAAACATTTGAAGAATGGTTAAAAACTTTGGAAAGCGATCTTTCTTAACTGTATTAGACCTCTAATTACAATAAGTTTAACTTTAAGCAAATTAATCAAATTTATTTCATTTTGATTAATTGCATTTTTTTCATTACCTCATTGAGATTGTTGGAAAAATAAACGAAATAGGAAAATAAAATGAAAAAGTTGGTCGTTTTAAGTATTATATTTTTCACATTGATAGCCGGCAATAACTTGTTTGCCGGACCTTATGGTGGTGGGTATTTCTACAATAGTGATAAATACCGGAATTAGGTGGATTTATCGGGCGAACTCAATCTTCAATTTATAATCGAGGTAAAATATGTTGACTCATGAACAAAAAATAAATAGAATAATAGAACAATTAAAAAAGCGTAAAAGCACCAAACCTGTATCATTAAAGAAAAAAGCTGTTTCTCATGAAGTTCCTAAAATGAATGACAAACGGTATTCAGACGAAAAAATTAATCTCAGTAAATTAAATAAAGTGCTCCATATCAATACGGAAAAGCGAATCTGTACTGCAGAACCCGGCATAACTTTTGTTGATTTAGTAACTGCGACAATGAAATACAATCTTGTTCCCATTATTGTACCGGAATTAAAAACCGTTACAATCGGCGGAGCGGTTGCAGGTTGCTCAATAGAATCAATGTCTTTTAAACACGGCGGATTTCATGACACTTGCATTGAATACGAAATAATCACTGCAAAGGGAGATGTTCTAACCTGCACTCCTGAAAACGAAAACAAACTATTATTCCAAATGATACACGGGACTTTCGGAACTCTCGGAATTATTTCAAAACTAAAATTCAAGCTAATACCTGCAAAGCCATTCGTAAAAATAAAATATGAAAAATACGATAATATTGAAGATTACAAATCAGCTATATGGGGACACTATGAAAATAAAGATGTTGATTTTATGGATGGAATCATACACTCACCAACAGAATATGTACTTAGTGTAGCGGATTTTGTCGATAATGCACCATATACACATAATTATGACTGGATGAGAATTTACTATATTAGTACAAAAACGAAAAAAGAGGATTATCTCAAAACAGCTGACTATTTTTTCAGATATGACAAGGGTGTGACTAATGTAAATCCCAAATCCTTATTGAGTAGATTTTTCTTCGGGAAACTCATAAATTCTACAAGAACATTGAAATTAGTTAAAAAATTTCGCCGGTTGATATCTTCTGATAAAATCCCTATCACAGTTGATCTATTTATACCATATTCAAAAGTCACCAACTTTATGGAATGGTACAAAAAAGAAGTGAATCACTTCCCACTATGGTGTGTGCCATATAAGTTTGTTAGAGGATATGAATGGATATCCACAGATTTCTTGAACAAAATGAAAGATAATCTTGTTCTGGATCTCGCCATCTATGGAATGAAAAAAAGGTATGATAAAAACTATTACAAGATTATAGAAGATGAACTAATGAATATCGGAGGAATAAAAACTCTCATCTCAAATAATTATTACTCCGAATCGGACTTTTGGAAAATCTGGAATAAACAGAATTATGATAAGGTCAAACAGAAAACCGATCCAAACAATATATTCCGCAATCTTTATACGAAAACCTGCAAAACAATGATGGGATTGGAAAAGTAAAAATCACAAAAAAAATAGATAATTAAATAATGATGAAGAAAAAATATTTATAACTCTACAACAAAAATATATTATTATCTTTACAAATTTTTCTAATCTCATCAGTCCAAATTGCAGAGTGAACTTCGCCTATATGAACTTTTCTCATCATCAACATACATAATCTTGATTGACCAATTCCGCCACCAATACATAATGGCAATTCGTCATTTAATAATCGCTTATGAAAATATAGATCTTTTTTCCACTCTTCATTTCTGATTTTTAATTGTTTTTCCAATGCTTTCTTGTCAACACGAATTCCCATTGACGATAATTCCATTGATGTATTTAATAGCTCATTCCAAACCAAAATATCACCATTCAATCCGTGAAATCCTTCAGCATATTCTGTTGACCAATCATCATAATCCGAAGCTCTTCCGTCATGCGGTTTTCCATTTTTTAAATTTCCACCGATTCCAATAAGAAAAACTGCTCCGTGTTCTTTACAAACTTTATGCTCTCTCTCTTTTGAAGTCAGGTTTGGATATTTTTCTTCAAGCTCTTCTGTTGTTGTAAAAAACATTTCGCTTGGAATAAATGTCTTTGGTAAACTTGTATATTTTTCGCAAATATATTTATCTGTTTCATAAATCACATTGTAAATCTTTTTTGCAATATCTTTCAGAAAATCTATATTTCTTTCATCTTCGGAAATTATTCTCTCCCAATCCCACTGATCAACATAGAGCGAATGAAATTTATCCAAATGTTCATCTGGACGAATTGCGTTCATATTTGTGTATAATCCTTCACCAACTTTAAAATTATAATCTGCGAGTGCCAATCTTTTCCACTTCGCAAGCGATTGAACTATCTCTGCTTTTTTGTCATTCATATCTAAAATTGGGAAATCTACAGGTCGCTCACTTCCATTCAAATGATCGTTTATTCCGGTATCTTTCATAACCATTATTGGAGCTGAAACTCGTGATAAATTTAACTGCTTTGACAAATTCGTTCTGAAATTTTCCTTTATCAAATCAATTGCATTTTCCGTCTCTTTTAAATCTAAAACTGCTTTATAATTTTCAGGAATCCACATTTCACCATTTTCAAATTCTACTTTTTTTGGTTTCTGATTTAACACTTACCCCCCCCTTTATTCTATTTCAACTTTTTTCTGTTTATAAAAAATTAATCCTATTCCGGCTAATACCATAAAGATACTCAATATTTGTCCCATCGTCATCCATTCAAAAAAAATGTATCCCAACTGTTCGTCCGGCTGTCTAAAAAATTCTACAATTATTCTTGTGATTCCATATCCCGATAGAAATGTTCCCATTTTAAACATTCCACTAACTTTTTTATAATGAAGAATAATCATAATTCCAAATAACAGAATTCCTTCCAAAAAAGCTTCATACAATTGTGATGGATGGCGAGGTTCAAGTCCGGCATTCGGAAAAATAATTGCCCAAGGAACATCAGTTATTCGTCCCCACAATTCTCCATTAATAAAATTGCCTAATCTCCCAAAAAAGAGAGCAAGTGGTGCAATTGTAACAGTAAATCCTGCCAATTCCCAAAACGACACCTTGTGCTTTCTTATGAAAAATATTCCTGCAATTATTATTCCTATCAATCCACCGTGGAACGACATTCCACCATGCCAAGTCATTAAAATTTCTACCGGATTTTTTATATAATATGAAAAATTGTAAAAAAGACAATAACCAACTCGTGCTCCAATTATTAAACCCAACATCATATACAAAAAAAGTGAATCAAATTGCTCATTAGTAATATTGGCTTGTTTTGTTTTTATCAAATGCTTCATCCAATAATTATACATTAAAAATCCGATAATGTATGCCAGTGCATAATAACGAATTGGAAATCCACCGATAGCCGGCAAAAACTCCGGGAATTTAAATAAATATGGTTTTAAATTATGTGTCCAATAAACTAACATCTATTTTTCTCCTAAATTACTTTGTTAAACATTTTTTATAAATATTTTCTATGTCTTCTTCCGTCATCTCTCGCGGTCCGCTAATTCTTCCAAACCGATTTCCATTGATTTTTATTATATCTTTTGAGAATATTTTTATTGCAGATTTTGGAATATCTAAATCATCAAATATCAAATTTCTATTATTTTCTTCTAACCACTTTTTTAATTTCACAATCACTTCACCTGTCGTTTCAATCGAATTATCAAAAACAAATTTTCCGAAATTAATTATTTTTTCTGATTTCAATTCGGAAAAGTATTCCAAATATCGTGGAAAAATCATCGCCAATCCTCGACCATGTGAAATTCCAAAATGTCCACTTAATGGATGTTCCAAAGCATGCATTGGATATGCCCCTTCCCTGCCGGAATCATTTATGTCATTCAAAGCCATCACTGCCGACCAAGAAAGAATTTTTCTCAATTCCAAATCTGCAAGATTTTTTAATATCTCAGGTAATATTTCAACAACTGTTTTCACAAGCGATAATGAAATCCTGTCATTCAAAGGTGCAAAATCTTTCGTCGTAAAATATGCCTCTATTGAATGTATAATTATGTCAATCGCTCCATCAATCAAATAATCTTTCGGAACTGTTAAAGTTAATTTTGGATCTATAATTGAAATTTTCGGACGAGCATCATAACAGATAAATGAGACCTTTTCGTTTGTCTCGTCATTTGTCACAACTCCATAAGAATTTCCTTCAGAACCGGCTGCACTTATTGTCGGAACTGCAATTATAGGAATTGACTTTTTCGTTGTCTTATTTATATGAACAAAATTCCAAATAGATTTACCGTTTGCAGATGCAATTCCAATTCCCTTTGCTGTGTCAATCGCCGAACCGCCACCAATACCAATGATTGCATCAATCTTTTTTCCTTCGATGAATTTCGCTCCGGCATCTATTATTGAAACTGTTGGATTTGGTTTTACTTTATCATAAACTAAAACATTCACTCCGGAATTTTTTAGAGTATTTTTCACTCTATCCAAAAGTCCGGTTGTTTTCACACTGCCATCTGAACAGACAATCAAAATATTTTCAGCAATTTTTCTCGTTTCTTTGCCAATTTTATCAATCGCATCAATGCCAAAAATAAATTTTGTTGGAATATGTAATTTGAAATCTCTCATATTTTCTCCTACTGAATAATAAGAATAAATTTTTTAATTTAAAATAAAAAATAATGATTTTTTATAATGATAATATTTGTTTAACTTAAAAATATTTTGTAATATTAACGGTTTAGAAAATTAAAATAAAATATTAAAAAAAACAAAAATGAAAGAAACAAAAAGAGAAATAATATTAAAAGGAATTGACCCCGTTTCAATATTTGGTATTAACGATGAAAATCTTGAAGTAATAAGAACTCATTTTAAGGCGACTTTAATTCCACGAGGAAACAACTTAATTATCACTGGCGAATTTTCTACAGTTGAACAAATTCATCATCTGTTAAATGAACTAATCAAACTGCTTCCCCAGAAAAAAAATTTGACAAAACATGATGTTGAAACATTAATAAATATCGAAACAAGTGGCGACCATCCAATCTATTCCGAACCAAAAGATGATATAATTTTATTCACACAGAAAGGAATTATCAAACCACGAACAAAAGGACAGAAAAAATATTACGAAATTTCTCAAAAAAATGACATTACATTTGCCGTTGGTCCGGCAGGAACAGGAAAAACTTATCAAGCCGTTGCAGTCGCAGTTGCCTCATTAAAAAATCGTGAAGTTTCAAAAATAATCTTATCTCGTCCAGCAGTAGAAGCTGGTGAACAACTTGGATTTCTTCCCGGCGATATGAAAGATAAAATTGATCCGTATCTTACACCGCTTTATGATGCATTGATGGAGATGATTACACCTACAAAATTAAAAACATATTTAGAGAAAAAAATTGTCGAAATCGTACCATTGGCATTTATGCGAGGCCGAACTTTAGATAGTGCATATTTGATTTTAGATGAAGCACAGAATACTACAAAATTACAGATGAAGATGTTTCTAACAAGAATAGGTGTAAATTCAAAAGCAATAATTACAGGCGATATGACACAGATTGACATACCAAAAAAAACTCCGTCAGGATTAATAAATGCAATGAAAATTCTGAAAAATATTGACAATATAGGTTTTTGTGAATTGACGGAATCTGATGTTGTTCGCCACCCATTAGTAAAAAAAATAATTAGAGCATACTCTGAAAATTAATTATATAAAGATTGAATAATATGGATTTAAGAGTTTAGAGGTTTAGGAGTTTAGGAGTTCCGTTTTAATTGGAATTTAAAACATCTCAAGCAAGGCATTTTTGAACTTATCATAATTGTTTGGAAGTTTATCATAATATTCTTTATTAGTCAGTATGTCATAAATAGGTTTTGCTATATCTGGTTTAATTTTAATTATTTTTCCTATCTCTTCCGGAAATTTAGATGGATGAGCTGTCTCAAGTGAAACACATAAATCCGCTTCTTCTTTTTCTAAATATCTTTCCAATCCATTCCAAGCAACAGCTCCATGTGGCTCTAAAATTGAATTATATTTTTTGTAAAATTTTCTCATTGTCTGTTTTGTTTCAGTATCACTCACACTAACAGAGAATAAATCTTTTTTCATTTCATTAATATTCGGCTCATAAATAAATTTACCCTTTTCATTCATTCTTCCATTATAAATCCTAACCAATCGTGCAAGATTACTTGGATGTCCAACATTCATCGCATTGGAAATACATGCTTTTGATGGAACTATCGGTTTATAAATTCCACCGTTTAAAAATTTTGGAAACTCGTCATTTTCATTTGTAGCAACAACAATTTTTGAAATTGGTAGCTTCATTTTCATCGCCATAACTCCAGCAACCATATTTCCAAAATTCCCCGATGGAACGGAAAATACAATTTTTTCGTCTTTCTCTGCCAATTGAGAATAAGCATAAAAATAGTAAACCATCTGCGGTAAAAGTCGTCCTACATTTATTGAATTTGCAGATGATAAATTTAATTCTGATAAATCACTATCAGCAAATGCCCGCTTAACAATCGCCTGACAATCATCAAATTTTCCATCAACAGCAAGTGGAAAAATATTATCTCCAAGTGTCGTCATCTGCACTCTTTGAATATCACTTACTTCATCTTCGGGAAATAATACAACAACATTAATACCTTCTACATTATGGAAAGCATTTGCAACCGCACTTCCCGTATCTCCGGAAGTAGCTGTCAAAATTGTTATTTCTTTATTCTCATTTCGTAAATAATATTCCATTATTTTCGCCATCGTTCTCGCACCGAAATCTTTAAAACTAAATGTCGGGCCACCATCTAATCGCATAATAAATTTTCTATCATAAACTCGCTCAAACTTAATTTGAAAATTATATGCATCTTGTAGAATTCTGTAAAAATCTATTTGAGGAATATCTATAAAATTATTAAGAATAAAAAATGCTATCTCAATATATCTCATATTTACGAAATCATTGATAAGATCTTTTTCCAATAATGGAACTTCAATTGGCATATATAATCCTAAATCAGGTGCTTGACCTCTGAACAATGCCTCTTTGAATGATACATCTTTTGACTTTCCATTTGTGCTAAAATATTTTGTTGCTTTTGCATCTGTTTTCCAAATATTTTTCATATTTCTTTCACTCCCTCGTCACTAATTTGAGATACGAACACTTCACTTTTTATATTTTGTATTTCATAAATATTCTTCATTTTTTCGCCAACATTTTCTGCTATATTTTTATCTTTACTCAATGCAAAAATCGATGGACCACTTCCCGAAATGCCACATCCCAAAGCTCCATTTTCCATCGCCACTTTTTTCACTTCATAAAAATTCGGAATTAATTTTGCTCTCTGCGGTTCTATAATTTTGTCTTCTAATGAACGAGAAATTAATTCGTAATCACTTGTAAACATTCCTACAATTAATCCGGCTAAATTTCCACACTGCTCCACAACTTTATTCAACGGAACTTTGGAATCTAAAATATTTCTCGCATCTTCTGTTTTTACAATCACCTCGGGATGAATCACGGTTGCAAATAATTTTGGTGTTCTAATTTTTATCACATCTAACGGATTATAACTTCTTATCAAAATCAATCCGCCAAGCAATGACGGAGCAACATTATCGGCATGGCTAAATCCACAAGCGATTTTTTCCGCATCCATTGTGAATGGTAATAGTTCTCTTTTTGAAAGTGGATTTCCCAACAAACTATTTACCGCAAAAACCGAGGCAACAGAACTTGATGCACTCGACCCCAACCCACTTCCCAAAGCCATTTTTTTGTGAATTTCCAACTCTATTCCCTGTTTGGAATTTATATGTTTTAAAAAATTTATTACTGAAACTCCGGCTGTATTTTTCTCCGCTTCAAGTGGCAACTTTCCACCATCGCCGGTAATTTTATTTATAATAACTTTTGGTTCATCGATTAATTTTGCAACGACTTCATCACCCGGATATTCAATTGCAAATCCCAAAACATCATATCCGCACGAAACATTAGCAACAGTCGCCGGTGCAAAAACTTTTACTTTTTTCATCAATAAAATTCCACTTTATTTTAATTTTGGCAATTGCCATTTTTCTACTAAATCAATATATAATTTTTTCGTAAGTTGAACG
>JAYEHX010000189.1:0-8579 GCA_034659735.1 Fidelibacterota bacterium
CAATAAAAAAATTGAATTATCTTCTAATGGTGATTTAGCTATTAGTTTGAAAATTTAAAAATAAAAAGGAGAATATTTATGGCTTTTAAATCATTATTTATAGCACATGCTCCCGATGCAGATCATAAAAAACATAAAAGCATCATTGATACGGGTAAGTATAAACTGTGGACATTCGTTGTAAGATCACAAGAGGAAGCTGTAAAAGTTTCCAAAGATTTTTATATAAATGAGAAGATAGATGCAATTATACTTTGTCCGGGTTTTTCACATAGCGATGTTGCAGAATTGTTTCAGGCACTTGATGGCAAAGTATCTGTCAATGTTGCGAGAGGCGATGGACCAAGTAGCAGAATTGCCCAAGAAGTAATTCAAAAAGAATTTTATGGTAAATAATATAAAAAACTTCCGAAGTTTTGGAACTTCGGAAGTTTAATATATTAAACAACTCTGCGTCTTGCCTGCCCGACTGAATAGGCGAGCGTCTCTGCGGTAAAGCAAATCATTAAACAACTCTGCGTCTCCGCGTCTCTGCAGTAAAGCAAATCATTAAACAACTCTGCGTCTCCGCGTCTCTGCGGTAAAGAAAAATATATTTGTAATTAATCAAAATTTTAATTAACTTTGTTTATTATTGGAGGGACAAAATTATGCTAATAAACAAAAAATATATTCAAATAGGAATTCTCATTATTGTTTTCCTGTTTCTAATATTTTTAATTCGTTTTATTTCATTAAAAATTTCAATTTCAAAAATTAAAAAACAGAATAAAATTACAGTTTTAATGAGAAATACACCAACAATTTATTATCAAGGTGCGGAAGGTCCTACCGGATTTGAATATGAAATGATGTCAGATTTTGCTGATTATGTTGGTGTCGAAATGGAAATTAAAGTTCTCAACAATATTTCAAGTTTACTTTCTGCTATAAAAAAAGGTGAAGGTGATATTGCATCGGGAGCAATTACAAAAACAAAAGAGAGAAATGATTCTCTGCTATTCGGCCCAAAATATTATGAGGTTAATGAAGTGATAGTTTACAAGCGAGGCCAAAAGAAACCAAAAAATATTGATGACTTATCAAATCGCTCTCTTGTAGTTAAGTCCAAAACGAGTTATATAAAGACACTAAAAGATATTCAAAAAAAACATCCGACATTAAAATGGATTGAGGAAGATAAACTGTCGACTGAACAATTATTATACAAAATTTCAAAAGGGAGATTAGATTTCACAGTTGCAGATGAAAATATTTTTGATATAAATAGAAGATATTTTCCAGGCTTACGAATCGCCTTTCCAATAAGTGAAAATCAAGATTTATCTTGGGTAGTAAATAATGATAAAAAATATTTCAAAAGAGTTTTAAAAAATTGGTTTAGAAAATACAAACGAAAAGGAAAATTGGAATTACTAATTCAAAAACACTTCGCATATTCTGAAATATACGATTTTGTTGACATAAGAGCATTCCATAGAAAAATCAAATCTACGCTTCCTAAATATAAAAACTTATTTATAAAAATCGCAAAAAAATATGATATTTCATGGCAATTATTAGCTTCGCAAGCATATCAAGAATCGCACTGGAATCCTTATGCAAAGAGTCCAACCGGAGTTCGTGGAATGATGATGCTGACGAGAAATACTGCAAAATCATTGGGAGTCACAAATCGTATAAATGCAACTCAAAGTATAAATGGCGGAGCAAAATATCTTTCAAAAATGTTAAGTCAAGTTCCGGATAATGTAAATGAAGAGGATAAAATCTTATTTGCTTTAGCTGGTTATAATGTCGGAATGGCTCACATAAAAGATGCAATAATTTTAGCTGATAATTTAAATATTGGTACAAGTAATTGGAATGAATTTAAAGAAGTTCTACCACTATTGACACAAGAAAAATATTATAAAAAATTAAAATATGGATATGCAAGAGGAACTGAACCTGTAATTTATGTGGAACGAATTCTGAATTATAAAAACATTTTGGAAAATAAATAGTCGATGATTAATTGAAAAAAAATCTGTTTGAATAAATAATTTATGGAAAGTTAAAAAATAAAATAGGAGGATTAATGGAGAATTTGAATTGGCTTGACTTTAGTGTGATAATTGTATTTTTCGCTATTATATTTGGAATTGCAATTTACTACACAAAAAAAGCAGGGAAAAATACTGATGAATTTTTTCTGTCCGGAAGAAATTTGCCTTGGTATTTAGCAGGAACTGCTATGGTTGCAATTACTTTTGCGGCGGATACACCACTTGCCGTGACAGAACTTATAGCAAAAAATGGAATTGGCGGAAATTGGTTATGGTGGAATATGGCAGTTGGTGCAATGCTGACTGTTTTCTTTTTCGCTCGCCTGTGGAGACGAGCCGGAGTTATGACAGATGTAGAATTTGTTGAATTAAGATATTCAGGAAAACCTGCAAAAGCACTTCGCGGATTTCGAGCAATCTATCTCGGACTTTTTATGAATGCCATCGTTATGGGTTGGGTTCATAAAGCAATGGAAAAGATTTTTTCAATCACAGTTCCGGAATTAGATGCTTTTACGGTAGTCATAGTTTTAGCAATTATAATTTCACTTTATGCTTCGGCTTCAGGATTGGTTGGAACTTCACGAACAGATAGTTTTCAATTTGTTTTCGCTATTATTGGCTGTATAATTTTGGCGGTTATTGTTGTTAGATTGCCGGAAATTGGTGGAGTTGTTGCATTAAAATCCAAACTTGCACCGAGCTTATTATCCTTTACTCCTAAGATTGGGAATGTGTCTATGAATGGAGTTGCCGGTGGAGCTTTGGCATTAACTGTTGGTGCATTTATCGCTCATATTGGTTTGCAATGGTGGTCGAGTTGGTATCCGGGAGCAGAACCCGGCGGTGGCGGATATATCGCACAGAGAATGATGTCTGCAAAAGATGAAAAACATAGTTTGTTTGCTACACTTTGGTTTACAATTGCTCACTATGCTATTCGTCCTTGGCCTTGGATTATTGTTGCTTTGGTTGCACTTGTGATATTCCCAAGATCTGAAAATCCGGAAGTATTACAGAAACAAAATCCTGCAATGTATCAAGTTGCCGTGAAAGTTTTTAATAATCAAGATTTAGATAATTCTGATAATGATATAAAAGCAAAAGCAGAATTCTCTGAATTTTATGAAAATTATGAAAATACAGTTGACCCGGGAAGAATGTATCCTAAAATGATGGTTAGATATTTGCCTGCCGGATTGCTCGGACTTTTAATTGCAGTTTTTCTCGCAGCATACATGTCAACAATCGCATCTCAATTAAATTGGGGAACTTCATATTTGATAAATGATTTTTATCGCAGATTTTTGGTTAAAAGTCAAAGTGAAAAACATTATGTTTTGATATCGAGAATTGCTTTGATTTTACTTGTGATTTTTTCACTCGTGATTACAAAATATTTCTTAACAACAATTTCCGGTGCTTGGGAATTTATTATTAATGCAAGTGCGGGAATTGGAGCAGTTCTGATATTGCGATGGTTCTGGTGGCGAATAAATGCTTGGTCGGAAATTGCAGGAATGATTGCTCCGCTAATTATCTATCCAATCGCAAAATATAAATTCGGTATGGAATCGCCAATTACACTCTATCCAATTGTTATCGGTTCAACTTTAGTATGGTTAATTGTCACATTTTTGACTAAACCTGAAAAACCTGAGACACTTAAAAAATTCTATAAAAAAGTTCATCCAGGTGGAATTGGCTGGAAACAAATCGCTAAAGAGATGCCGGAAGTAAAAGGTGATACTGGATTTTTTAGATTGTTTATCGATTGGATTTGTGGAGTTGCACTTATCTATTCATTTTTGTTCGGAATTGGGAAATTAATTTTTGCAGAATTTATTCCGGCAATTATTTATCTCTCAATATCTGTAATCTCAGCTTTGGTAATTTATTTTGATTTGAAGAATAGAGGTTTTAAAGAATTGGTTGAGTAGATATTTTTATTTTTCAATAAATTTTATAATATAAAAAACAAAACTCCCAAAGCATTGATACTTTGGGAGTTTTTATTTATCTCTATTTTTGCTTATCCGTTTTCAGAGTTTTTTCACTTAAATATTCAAATAAAAAATCTCTTCTCTGAATTCTATCGCGGTAAATAGTCCTTTATTTTATCGATGCCTGAGCGGCTGATAATCTCGCAATTGGAACTCTAAACGGAGAACAACTAACATAATTCATTCCAACATTATAACAAAATTCTATTGAATTTGGTTCGCCACCATGTTCGCCACAGATTCCAACTTTCAAATTTTTATTAACCGAGCGACCTTTCTTTGTTCCCATTTCAACCAATTGTCCAACGCCAGTTTGGTCTAATTGTTGGAAAGGATCAACTTCAAGAATATTTTTATCCAAATATATTGGCAAAAATTTTCCGGCATCATCTCTTGAATATCCGAATGTCATCTGAGTTAAATCGTTTGTTCCAAATGAGAAGAATTCTGCTTTTTTCGCAATTTCATCTGCAGTAAGTGCGGCTCTTGGAATCTCAATCATTGTGCCAACCATATATTCAATTTTATCATTTCTCTCTTCAAAAACTTTATTTACAGTTTTACGAATTATCGTTTCTTGAAGTTCAAACTCTTTTACAGTACCGATTAATGGAACCATTATTTCCGGTTTTGCAACTATTCCTTTTTTCTTACAATTTAACGCTGCTTCAATAATTGCTCTCGTTTGCATCTCTGTAATTTCAGGATATGTATTTCCAAGACGACATCCTCTATGACCAAGCATTGGATTAAATTCTGCAAGTGAATCAACTTTTTCCTTTACCTCTTCAACAGAAATTCCCATTTCGTCAGCCATGATTTTTTGATTTTCAGCTTCGTGTGGAACGAATTCGTGAAGTGGCGGATCCAACAATCTGACAGTCACAGGTAAATCGTGCATCGCTTCAAAAATTCCTTCAAAGTCCTCTCTCTGCATCGGCAAAATTTTGTCAAGTGCTTTTCTGCGTCCGGCTTCATCGTCAGATAAAATCATCTCTCTCACTGCCTTGATTCTTTCGCCTTCAAAAAACATATGTTCTGTTCTTGTAAGACCAATTCCCTGTGCTCCAAATTCTCTTGCAACTTTAGAATCGTGTGGAGTATCGGCATTTGTTCTAACTCCCATCTTTGTATATTTATCACACAAGTCCATCAATTTCCCAAAATCACCACTCAATTCAGCATCTTGTGTTTTAATTTTTCCGTCATACATCTCGCCGGTTGAACCATTTAATGAAACCCAATCTCCTTCTGAATATGTTTTGCCATTTGCAATTAATGTTTTCTGTTTGTAATTAATTTTTACTGAAGAAGCACCGGAAACACAACACTTTCCCATTCCACGAGCAACAACCGCAGCGTGCGAAGTCATTCCACCTCGTGCAGTTAAAATTCCTTCAGCAACATTCATTCCTGACAAATCTTCCGGAGAAGTTTCGATTCTTACCAATATAACTTTCTCGCCTTTTTCTGTCATCACTTCCGCATCATCGGCAAAAAATACAACTTTACCAGTCGCTGCTCCCGGAGAAGCAGGCAGACCCTTTGCCATTATTTCTGCACTTTCCAAAGCATTGGTATCAAACACAGGATGCAAAAGTTCATCTAATTTATTTGGTTCAACTCTATTAATCGCTGTCTTCTCATCAATGATTCCCTGTTCCAACATATCAATCGCCATTTTAACCATTGCTCCACCGGTTCGCTTTCCCGTTCTCGTCTGCAATAACCAAAGTCGCCCATCTTGAATTGTGAATTCCAAATCCTGCATATCGCTATAATGTGCTTCTAATTTTTCTTCTGTATCACATAATTCTTTATAAGCTTTTGGCATCGTCTCTTCCAATGATGGAAATTTACTTGCTCTTTCTTCTTCAGAAACATCAGCCAATTTCGCCCATTTTTGTGAGCCAGAAAGTGTAATTTCCTGTGGAGTTCGAGTTCCGGCAACTACATCTTCGCCTTGTGCATTTATCAAATATTCGCCATTAAAAATATCTTCGCCGGTGGATGCATCTCTTGTGAATGCAACTCCTGTAGCAGAATTATTACCCATATTTCCATAAACCATCGATTGAACATTTACGGCAGTTCCCCAATCATGAGAAATATTATGCATGTTTCTGTAATAGATAGCTCTGTCATTATCCCAACTGCCGAACACGGCACCAATTGCTCCCCATAATTGTTCCCAAGGATCTGTCGGGAATTTTTTATTTGTGTTTTTCTCAACCGCATTTTTGAATTTTTTAACCATATCTTTCATATCGTCAACTGTCAATTCCGTATCATTTTCAACATTTTTTTCTTCTTTGATTTCTTCAATAATTTTTTCAAATGGATCAATATCTTCTTTACTTTCAGGTTTCATTCCCATCACAACATCGCCATACATCTGAATAAATCTACGATATGAATCCCAAGCAAATCTCTCATTTCCAGATTTTTCTGCGAGACCTTTTACAGCATCGTCATTCAATCCAAGATTTAAAACCGTATCCATCATTCCCGGCATAGAAACTCTTGCACCGGAACGAACAGAAACCAATAACGGATTATCTCTATCGCCAAAATTTGCCTTCATTATCTTTTCCATATGCTGAACACCATTTTCAACTTCTTTCTGCAACAAATCAATTGACTTCTCTTTGCCAATTTCATTCCACTTTAAACAGACATCAGTTGTCAAAGTAAACCCTGCAGGAACAGGAACACCAATCGAACTCATTTCAGCTAAATTAGCACCTTTTCCACCAAGCAGATTTTTGTCTTGTTGACCGCCGTCTGCTTTACCATTACCGAATAAATATACATTTTTCATTTTACTTCCTTTCTTTATTTTCAAATTTATCATAGCCCATAAATATAAGTATTGAACTTTACAATATCAAGAAGATTTTTATAAGCGAAATTGGATATTTAAAATCCGTTGAAACGGATCAAGATGTGAGAACTGAGAGAGTGAGTAATCTTTTTCCATTAGAATAAATAAACTAAGCAACATCCAATAACCGTTTTAACGGTTTTAAAATACTTGCGTCACTTCGAAAGATTTGAATAATATTCATTGAATCTTAATTTATTTATGTTTATTTTATCAATAAATATAAATAGAGGATAGAAATGAAAAACAAATTACAGGAATTACAAAACTTAGTTGAACAGTTTCATTCAAATATTATTCAATATAAAAATTCTAAATACGACGAGGCGAATACGAGAGTTGATTTTATCGACAAATTTTTTGAATTGTTAGATTGGGATGTGAGAAATGTTGAGGGATTTTCTGAAGATTATCGCGATGTTGTTCGTGAAGACAAGGTGATAATTCAAGGCAAACCAAAAGCACCAGATTATAGTTTCAGAATTGGAAAAGAGCGAAAATTTTTCGTCGAAGCAAAGAAGCCGTCTGTGAATATAAAACAAGATTCTGCTCCGGCTTATCAAGTTCGACGATACGGATATACAGCAAAAGTTCCGCTCTCAATTCTCACCGATTTTGAGGAATTCGCAATCTACGACACGAGAATAAAACCAAACCAAAATGATAAAGCAAGTGTGGCAAGAATTTTTTATTGCACTTATGATGAATACGAAAAAAACTTTGAATTCATCTATAATACATTCGCAAAGAATTCAATTCTGAAGGGAAGTTTTGATAAATATGTGATTCAAAATAAAAACAAAAAAGGAACTTCCGAAGTTGATGACGAATTTCTAAAACTGATCGAAAATTGGCGAAATAATCTTGCAAAAAATATTGCATTGCGAAACAAAAATCTCTCAATTTATAATCTGAATACTGCTATTCAAAAAATAATTGACAGAATAATTTTCTTGCGAATTGCCGAAGATAGAAATATGGAAACTTACGGAACTGTGCAAAATATTCTCAAGGACGAAAAGATATATAAAAACCTTGTGCAAATATTCATCAAGGCGGATAAAAAATATAATAGCGGACTTTTCAAGCAGACAGATTGGCTGAACGAATTGCAAATCGATGACAAGATTCTGAAGAAAATTATTCAAGAAATTTACTATCCGAAATCACCTTATGAATTGTCGATTATGCCGATAGAAACACTTGGGAATATTTACGAACAGTTCTTGGGAAAAATTATTCGCCTAACTCCGTCTCATCAGGCAAAAGTGGAAGAGAAACCGGAAGTGAAAAAAGCCGGTGGAGTATATTACACTCCGCAATATATTGTTGAATATATTGTGAAAAATACAGTCGGCGAAAAGATAAAAAATAAATCGCCGAATGAGATTGATAAGATAAAAAATCTCGATCCTGCATGTGGCTCGGGAAGTTTTCTCGTTGGCACTTATCAATTTCTGCTCGATAATCGTCTGAAATATTACACGAAAAAGTCAAATATAAAATCGGCTATGAAAGATGCGAAAATCTATCAAGTTGACGAAGAGACATTCCGACTTTCGATTAAAGAGAAGAAATCAATATTGCTGAATAATATTTTCGGTGTGGATATTGACAAGCAGGCGGTGGAGGTGACAAAACTTT
>JAYEHX010000190.1:0-8505 GCA_034659735.1 Fidelibacterota bacterium
AAAAAATATAAAAAAAATGCGCTTTGTGTTCTTTGTGTTCTTTGTGGTAATAAAAAGTTTAGGAGTTTAGGAGTTTAGAAGTTTAGAGGGTTAGAAAGGAAGTATGAAAAATTCAATAGACATAGCAATAAAAGTATTTGCAGATGAAATTGATTCATTGAATAATGTCATTCCGCGATTAGATGATAATTTTGAAAATATCGTTAATGAATTTATGAAATGTAAGGGAAAAATAATTGTTATCGGTATCGGAAAATCAGGACACATCGGCAGGAAAATTTCTTCTACTTTGTCAAGCACCGGAACTCCTTCATATTTTTTGCATCCGTCTGAAGCAATTCATGGCGATTTAGGTGTTATCACTTCATCAGATATCGTTTTAATAATTTCCAATAGTGGCGAAACAAATGAAATTATCAAATTGATTCCATCAATGAAAAAACTTGGTGTAAAAATTATTTCATTTATTGGAAAAGCTAATTCTACAATTGGAAAAAAGAGCGATTTTGTTTTTGATATTAGTGTTGAGAAAGAGGCATGTCCGATGAATTTGGCACCAACATCAAGTAGCACAGTTTCATTAGTTGTAGGTGATGCATTGGCAATTTCATTATTAGAAAAGAAAAATTTCCGTAAAGAAGATTTTGCATTAAGACATCCTGGCGGAATATTAGGAAAAAAACTACTGCTTACCGTAGATGATTTGATGCATAAAAAAAAGAATATACCGTTAGTAAATATTGATGTTTCAACAAAAGATTTAGTTATGGAAATGACAAGCAAAAAACTTGGTGTTGTTGGAATTCTTGATAAAAAAAACAATTTGATTGGAGTTGTGACAGATGGAGATTTACGACGGGGAATTGAAAAGTATGAAAATATATTTAAAGTATCTCCTGAAAAATTAATGATAACTAATCCAAAAATAATAGAAAAAAATATTCTCTCAATTGATGCATTAGAAATGATGGAAAAATATAATATCACTTCACTTTTTGTTGTTGAAAATAAAAAATCTATGGAACCAATTGGGATAATTCATATTCATGATATTCTTAAAACAGGAATTAACAGATGAAAAATAGTATAAAAAACAATTTCAACTTATTATTTTATTTTTTAATAATGGTCTTATTATTGATATCCTGCAATCCGGACTTAGAGGATTATGAGCATTTAGTAAACCCCGTTATTATTGAAGAGGATTCGTTAAACATGATAGTAATCACTTCAAAGGGCGACCCACGAAAATTTACCGAACAGAATTTTATTGCTCTTTTCAAGACATTTAAAACTATTGAGCGAGAAAACAATGATATGAATATCGGTTCATTTAGAATTAGATGGGAAGTAAAAGATATGACGAATCCTGAAAATTGTATCGCGAATTATGGTGTGCCGGTTCCTGATAAAATTGGTTCTATTCCCAGAGTAATTCAAAAAGAATATCCGGAAGTTAAATTAGAAATTTGGAAATATGGAACAATTGGAAAAATTTTACATATCGGTTCTTATGAAACAGAAAATAAATCAATAGAAAAATTGGATAAGTTTATTTCGAATAATCACAGTGTTAAAGATTCAATTTTGGAAGAGGAATATTTGCAAGGACCCGGTTTTTTTACCGATGGAAATCCTGAGGAGTATTATACAATAATTCGATATTTTTTAACAACCGATAGTTTATCAACAGAGAATTCTATAAATATTAAATAAAAAAAATGTTCAATAATTTAAAATTAAAATATCTACTCTTCATTTTATTATTTCTATTTGCTTGTGCAAAAATTTCGCAAGAAGAGGTTGTAAAAGATATTGTAGTGCCCGATCAAGAGAGTTGGAATTCTATTACTTTGATTTCGAACAAAGGCAAAAAAAGTGCAATAATATTTTCCGGACATTTAGTAAAATATGAACATTCGGGCGATATTTTTTTGGGTGATTCTGTCAATGTAGATTTCTTTAATAAAATGGGAGAACATGTTTCTATTTTAATTAGCGACAGCGGAATTGTTAATGAAAGAACTCAAAATTTAAAAGCAATTGGAAATGTCGTTTTAATTTCTGACACAGGATATACGATGTACACCGATGAATTAATTTGGATCAGCGATAGTGAAAAAGTTTTTACCGAAGGCGATATTGAATTATATTCTGAAGAAGATACGCTTTACGGAACAGGATTTACAAGTGATGTGAAATTAGAGAATTGGACAATAACAGAGCCACACGGAAAAACATTTAGAGAACTTAGAGAAGAGTAAATATGTCAACTTTAAAAGCAACAAATTTAGTTAAAATTTATGGAAAAAGAACTGTCGTGAATGATGTTTCTTTAGAAATAAAGCAAGGTGAAATTGTTGGATTGTTAGGACCGAATGGAGCGGGTAAAACCACGACTTTTTATATGATTACCGGAATGATAAGACCGAATTCAGGGAAAATATTTTTAGACGAAAGGGAAATTACTAATCTGGCAATGTATCGCAGAGCAAACTTGGGAATTGGATATCTTGCTCAAGAATCATCTGTTTTTCGCAAATTATCAGTTGAAAACAATCTGAAATTAATTCTTGAAATGATGAAACTTTCAAAAAAAGATATTCAAAAAGAGACAGAGCGACTTTTAGAAGAATTGAAAATTACTCACATAAGAAAAAGTATTGCAAATACACTTAGTGGCGGAGAAAGACGACGAACTGAAATTGCGAGAGTGCTTGCATCTAAACCAAATTTTATTCTACTTGATGAGCCATTTGCGGGAATTGATCCAATAGCGGTCGAGGATATTCAAACAATAATTATAGAATTGAAAAAGAAAAATATCGGCGTTTTTATTACAGACCATAATGTGCACGAGACATTGTCAATCACAGACAGATCGTATTTACTTTTTGAAGGGAAAATCCTCAAGGAAGGTGATGCGGATTTTTTAGCAAATGATCCCGAAGCGAAAAGATTATATCTTGGTGAAAAATTTACATTGGATAGATATCAAGGATGATTGTGGATTAGGGAAACGCTGATTTTACGGATTGAGTGGATTTTCACAAAGGTGTTTTTTGTAAAGATGTGGGAAATATCGAATTCTAAATAATAAATATAAATAAATGAAGTTATCACAAAAACAGATTCTAAAACAAAAATTGTCGCCAAAACAGATTCTGCTATCTAAACTTATTCAACTTCCGACAGATAGTTTGGAAAGTGAAATTGAGAATGAATTAGAGGCAAATCCTGTTTTGGAAATTGACGAAGATGCAACAAAAAGTAAGCAGGAAAAAGACCAATCAAATGAGAATACCACTGACGATTCTGAACAACCTTATGATTGGGAGGATCTTTACAGTTCCAATAATTTTAAACCTGTTTCAACTTATGATGCAAGCAAAATTGAGCCAAATATTCCACAGGAAGAAAAAAAATATTTTATTGATAAACTGCTTGATCAAATATATCAATCGGGATTAGAGGAACAAGAAATACAAATTGCGGAAGAGCTGATTGGCGATTTGGATAGTGCAGGATATTTAACCACCCCACTCGAAAATCAGAGTTATAAATTAGATGTTCCAATAGAAATAATCAAAAAAGTATTAAAGGTAATTCATAAATTGGAGCCAATTGGAGTTGGTGCTCGTAATCTACAAGAGTGTCTATTATTGCAGATGGAAGAGATTGATACAGAGACATTCGTAGTTGAAATAGTAAAAAATTATTTTGAAGAATTTGCCAATCATGATTATGAAAAAATTATGAAAAGCATGAATATTACAAAACAAGATTTACAATATGCCAAAAGTGTAATTAGTAAGTTAAATCCTAAACCCGGATTTGTTGATGATGAATTTTCCAATCATTATGTTTTACCTGATTTAATTGTAATTAAAAAAGATGGCGATTTCATTGTTAAACATAACGATTCACATTTACCGGAATTAAAACTTTCGACAAAATATAAAAATATGATTGCCAATAAACAAAATTTGGATAAAGAGACGAGTGATTATTTACAAAAAAAATTATATTCTGCAACAATGTTTATTGATTCTATAATGCAAAGACGAACAACAATGATAAAAGTTATGAGTGCTATTATAGAGTTACAAAGAGATTTTTTTAGCGATTCAAATAGAGATATAATTCCAATGAAATTAGATGATGTTGCGAAAAAAATAGATATGGATATTTCAACTGTTTCAAGAGTGACAAATGGGAAATATGTTCAAACACCATTTGGACTATTTGAGTTGAAAACATTTTTTTCAGAAGGATTGGAAAATGAAGATGGAAAGCTCATATCGCGAAATAAAATAATGAAAGATTTAAAAACCATATTAGACAGCGAAGATAAAAATTCGCCACTAACAGATGAAGAGTTGATGAATAAATTGAATGAAAAAGGTTACAAAATTGCAAGAAGAACAGTTGCAAAATATAGGGAAAAATTAAATATACAAAATGCAAAATTAAGACGAGGAATATAATTATGGAAACGATAAAAAGTACAACAGTTTTAGGAATCAGACGAAATGGAAAAGTTGCAATTGCCGGCGATGGGCAGGTGACTTTAGGTAATACGATAATGAAAGCAACTGCAAAAAAAGTTCGTAAAATGTATAATGATAAAATATTGGCAGGATTTGCAGGTTCAAGTGCAGACGCATTTACGCTATTCGAAAAGTTTGAAAATAAGTTAGAGGAGTTCAAAGGCGACTTGACTCGCTCGGCTGTGGAATTGGCAAAAGAGTGGCGGTCGGATAAATATCTTAGAAAATTGGAAGCATTACTCATTGTTATGAACAAAAAAGCCGGATACATAATAAGTGGGACAGGTGATGTTATTGATGCCGATGACGACATCTATTCAATTGGTTCCGGTGGTCCGTATGCACTGGCTTCGGCAAGAGCATTATTGAAAAACACAGAATTAGATGCAAAAAAAATTGCAGAAAAATCATTGGGAATTGCATCTTCAATATGTATATATACAAACGATAATATTACTACTTTGGAATTGTAGAAATATTTTTTAATTTACCACCGAATGCACCGAAATTATTCGTTAAGATGGTTAGAAGATTAGAGGGTTAGGAGGTTAGAATATATCGTGCGTAAATGTGTGTTTGAGTCAAATAATGACTAACTCTGCTATTTATGGTAGATATCAGAAATTGCTAATCAACAACACGGGCTTTAGCCCAAAAAGTGAGTTAACAAACTTACAAGATATTTGTCAATTCAATAACTTTCAAAAACCGCGAAAGCGGTTGAATGTTATTAACTACAGGTGGAACCTGTAGAAGGGAATAGCTGACAAAATACAGAACTCTGAAAGAGTTCAACAATAATTTAAATAAGGTAATAAGGTTTGTGTTTTTGTGAGAACTTTTTCCTACTAAGGTTTTGGGAAAGAGAAATAAAGTTAAAAAAATACAAAAGCAATTTATATAAAAATATTCAATAGAAAATATCAAAGTTATGATTATACCATGCAGTGTAGTAATTGAAGAAGCAGATGATTAAAAACCTTATTTTTTCTCATTAAACCTTAGTAGCAATATGATAATAAATAAAAAACACTCATTTCATTTATAAATTATAAAATTCATTCTGTAGTTTATAAAAAATTTATTATATTTAGATGTAATAAAGGGGAATTCATTATGATAATAACCAAATTAATTGAAAAATTTTCTATTGATAATTTAGAACAGTTTTTTAGAAACAGATTATCCAATTTTAAAAATATTAAAGAAAAATATGATTATTTATTCGATACTAATGAAAAAATAAAAAACAAATTTTCAGATATAACAAAAATCGGTGAGGCGGATATCAAAAACTCTGACGATATTCTTGTAATCACAGCAAAAACACTTACTCAACTAACAAATAGAAGCGGTAAAAAAATGCAGTATGAAATTGCTAAAAATATCCTCAAAGAAGAAGATAGAGATAGTGCTTTTTTTATTTTCTATGACAAATATGGGAAATTTCGTTTCAGTTTTATAAGAGCTAATTATATTGGTTCCAAAAGAGATTTTACAAGTTTTAAAAGATATACCTATTTTGTAAGTAAGGAGCAAACTAATAAAACCTTTATCAAACAAATTTCAGAAGCGGATTTTAATGATTTGGATAGCATTCAAGATGCTTTCAGCGTAGAACCGCTAACCAAACAATTCTATGAAAAATTGCAACACTGGTATTTTTGGGCTATTGATAATGTTAAATTTCCTGATGATGCTGAAGAAGAAAAAAACGGAAGGGAAATTGCTATTATTCGATTGATAACAAGATTGATGTTCATCTGGTTTATGAGAGTTCGTGATCTTATTCCTGAAAACCTTTTCGATGAAGAAAACATCAATAATATATTACTGAATTTTGCAGATGAAGAATCCACTTATTACAAAGCAATATTGCAGAATCTGTTTTTTGCTACTTTAAACACAAAACAAAAAGAGAGAAAATTCCGAACTGAAGCCCGGTTTAATAAAGGTTTCAATCCAGATTTCGGAAATCAGAATGTGTTTCGTTACCACGATTTATTCAAAGATTCTAAAACATTAAAAACTTTGTTTGAGAAAATTCCTTTTTTGAATGGTGGTCTTTTTGAATGTTTAGATTACAGACCAAGAGGAAAAGATAAAAATGAGAAAAAATACATCGATGGTTTCACAGCTACAAAAGGTCAACAGCCGATAGTTCCGAACGCTCTCTTTTTTTCTGAACCACAAAAGAAAGACCTCAGCAGGTTTTACAAAAAGAAGAATAAATTATACGAAGTGGAAGGTCTGATCAATTTGCTTAAAAGTTACAATTTTACAATTGATGAAAATGAAGCCGATGACATCGAAGTAGCTCTCGATCCGGAACTCTTGGGAAGCATTTTTGAAAATTTGCTGGCAAGCTACAATCCCGAAACTTCTACAACTGCCCGCAAAGCAACTGGCAGTTTTTATACACCTCGTGAGATCGTGAATTATATGACCAACGAAAGCTTGAAGCAGTACTTTCTGACACATTTAGAAAAGGATGATAAGCTTGAAGACCAACTGGATACTCTGATAAAAGCCAAAACTGATGAAAATCCCTTTGCTGAAACAACTTCTAAAAAAATCACTAATCTTATTAATAACCTGCGAGTTGTCGATCCTGCTGTTGGTTCTGGTGCTTTCCCAATGGCTGTGCTGAATAAACTGGTTTTCATCCTTTCCAAGATAGATCCTGAAAACAAATTCTGGGAACAAATACAGATAGATGGCACAAAATATATTCCCGACCATTCATCGAGAAAAACTGCAATCGCAAGTATCAAGAAACAGTTCCGAGAAAAAAATGCCGATTACGGTAGAAAACTCTACTTGATAGAAAAATGTATTTATGGTGTGGACATTCAGCAAATTGCGGTGGAAATTGCCAAACTCCGTTTCTTCATCTCTCTTTTGGTTGATGAAAAAATTGAATGGGATAAACCAGAAGAAAATTACGGTATCGAACCACTCCCAAATCTCGATTTTAAACTTATGCAGGGAAACAGCCTGATCTCCTCTTTTGCAGGAATTGACTTTGATAAAACCGAGGAGAAAAAAGATAACAGTTTATTCGATATGGATGGAGCAGATGCAGAGTTGATAAGCAAATTTGAAGAGCTAAAAAACGAATACCAGAACGAATCTGATAGGGAAAAGAAAAATGATCTTCGTGAGAAAATTGAAAAAAGCATCTATAAAATTGTAGAAGATAAGATCATTCCACAAATTAAAAACATAGATGATAAATATGCTAATGTTCCCGCAAGTTCTCAAAAAGATAAGGCAATTACCGTAGAAAAACAAAAACTGGCAAAAAGACTTGGCTTTGATATCGAGCAAATAGAAAAAGACCTGAAAGCATTTACCGAAGGACGCAAACCTAAAGATTTCTTTTTGTGGAAAATATATTTTGCTGAAGTATTCTCACACAAAGGCGGCTTTGATATTGTAATCGGGAATCCGCCGTATATTGGAGAAAAGGGAAATAAAAAAACTTTTGTCCCTCTTAAGAATTTCAGTTTAGGAAAAAGATTTTATCAAGGTAAAATGGATATTTTCTATTTCTTTTTCCATCTTGGATTAGATTTGCTTAAAATAGATGGCATTAATTCTTATATTACAACCAATTATTATATTACTGCAACAGGTGCAAAAAACCTTAGAAAAGATTTAAAAAATAGAGCTGCAATAATGAAAATGATTAATTTTGGAGAATTTAAAATATTTGAATCTGCGAGCGGACAGCACAATATGATTACTATTTTGCAAAAAGGATATGATCCGCAAAAAGAGGTTTGGGCTGCCAAAGTTGATAGAAAAGGTTATCTGAAAAATAATGGTGAAATAATACAAAGAGTTTTAGCAGGAAATGATGAGAAAACTGAATATTATAACCAAACGAACAAAACAGTTTTTTATGAAGATGACAATTATATTGGTTTTTGGCCAAAGGAATATACTAATA
>JAYEHX010000191.1:0-8421 GCA_034659735.1 Fidelibacterota bacterium
CTTTTGTTTTCGGGTTTAAAAATGTCGTCTATATTCATAGGTTTCTTTTATGTTCTAATGTTGGTTTTAATTGGCTACAACGCATGTGTATAACCTATTGTTCTTATTCTGCCGATTTGGTAGGATAAACGCCATTCGTTTATTTCTCTTTTATCCGCATTCATTTTTATTTTTGCAATCATCTGCACTCATTATTTTTTAACTGCCATAATTTAATAATTAAAATTGTATAAACAAAGATTTTTTCTATACTAAATTCTACAGAAAAAAATCATCCTTAATTGTACTACTGACAATAATGCCAATTGCTGAAAATTACTGTAAAAAAAAACACTCAACGAAATATCAAGTGTTTTAAAATTAAATTCTATTTGAATTAAATTATTTTTTTACAACCCAGAGTTTAACTTCGGCAGTAATTTCCGAGTGAAGTTTTATTGGAATATTAAATACACCAAGATTTTTGATTGGTGTTTCTATTTCTATTATATGTTTATCAATATTCAACCCTTTCTCTTCTAATAATTCTGCAACTTTTTGTGTTGTTACTGAGCCAAATATTTTCTCATCTTCGCCTGCTTCCATAGAAATGGTAAGTGAAATATTTTTCAATTTATCTGCCAATTTCTGAGATGTTGCAACTATTGATTTATCTTTTCGTGCTTGAACTTTGTCATTTTCTTTTACAATACTTAAATTAGATCTTGTGGCTTTTAATGCTAATTTTTTGGGTAATAAATAATTTCTAGCATAACCATCTTTCACATCAATAATATCGTTTTTTTCACCTAATTTTTCCACTGTTTCTTTTAATATGATTTTCATTAATTTATTCCCCTTTTAATTCTCAAGATTATATGAATATGGAAGTAATGCAATATTTCTTGCTCTTTTTACTGCCTTCACTAATTGTCTCTGATGTTTAGTACATAAACCGGTTACCCGTCTTGGAATTATTTTACCTTGTGAATTTAGAAATTTTTTCAAATCATGATATTCTTTATAATCAATTTTCGCCTTCTTATCTGCACAAAATTTACATACTTTTCTTTTATTTATAAATGCCATTATTTTCCTCCGAATTATTTTCGCTTATTTATTAATTCTCTTCGTCTGTTGATTCTTCTTTATTTTCCACATCCTCATCTTCTTCTGCATCTTCTTGCTCTGTAGAATCTTCTTTTACTTCTTCTTCAATTTTCTCTTCAACTTCATCTTCCGCTTTCTCTTCAACTTCTTCTTCTACTGCTTCTTCAACTTTAACTTCATCTTCATCATCAATATTATTTTCAGTATCTGTATCAACATTCTCTTTAGTTTCTTCTACTTTAGCAGGTCTAACTTTTTCTTTATTTTTGATTTCGATGTCTTCTTTATCGACACTTACAATTATCTTCGTTAAAATTTGTGTTTGAATTTGCAACCATTTTTTAAATTCTGATATAAACTGTGGTTCAGATTCAAAATGAATTAAAATATAAGTTCCGTATCTGTGATTATCGATTTTGTAAGCTAATTTCTTTTTACCCATATCATCCACATTAATAATATTACCATTATTATTTGTAATTTTTTCTTTTACATTATCTATAATCTTGGTTAATCTGCTCTCTTCATAATTTGGATGAACAACAAATAGTATTTCATATAGTTTCAAATTTATCTCCTTTTATTTTTCTGTTATTAAATTATTTTTATTATTGAATTTTATAGATTCACCGATTCCATTTGCGATGAATTCTTTAATAATATCAATACTCTGATTAATAATTCTATCAAGTTCATTTACTTCTTTTTTTAAGAATTTACCTAATACAAATTTGTCTGCTTCAATAAATTCTCTTTTTTCATTACTAATACCAACTTTTATTCTGTTAAACAAATCAGTATTTAAATGATATAATATTGATTCCAATCCCTTATGACCACCACTTGAACCTTTTGTACGAATACGAATTTTTCCAAATGGCAAATCTAAATCATCAAAAACAACAAGCAAGTCAGTTGTTGATATATCAAAATATTCCATCAATTCCCGAACTGCTATTCCGCTATTATTCATATAAGTTAATGGCTTCATTAAAATTACATCATTATTTGAAGAGATTAAATAATCACCTTTTCCAGATTTAAATTTTAATCCGAATCTATCCGACAACTCATCTAAGATTATAAATCCTAAATTATGTCTTGTCATAGAATATTTTTTTCCGGGATTACCTAATCCAACAATTACTTTCAATTTCCTTATTCCTTTCCTTTCTCTGATTCTTCTTTTTTCTCATCAGTATCTGCTTCTTGGCTTTCATCTAATTTTTCGCCTTCAGTATCTTCACCTTCCTCTACATCTGCTACTTCTTCATATTCATCTTCATCAGGTATTTGGGCTTCAAGTTCGATGTGTGGAACCGTAACAGTAACGATAATTGCATCAGGGCTAGATAGGATTGTTAAATCTCCAAAATCTAAATCTTTGACAAAAAGTATATCACCAACATCTAATTCACTAATATCTACATCTAACGATTTTGGTATTTCTCCTGCCTTACATCTTATTTCAATATCATGCATCAGCATTTCAGGAACTCCACCCTCTTTGATTCCAATTGCAGTACCAATAAAATTCAATTTAACATTTACATCTACTTCTTCAGTAAGTGAAACACCATGAAAATCTATATGAATAATTTGTTCGGTCACAGGATGAAATTGAATCTCCTTTATCAGAGCATTCTTTTTATCCTTACCAATATTTAATTCAAAAATATGAATACCCGTTTTTAAGATAGTTAAAAAATCACGGTTGTTAACCTGTAAATTAATGTTGTCTTCCCCCTTAGAATAATAAACGGCGGGAATCATCCCATCTCGTCTAATCTGCTTATTAGCTCTTTTGCTAATATCCTTTCTCAAGATTGCTTTTACTTCGTTTTTTTTCATAAATTTATACTCTCCTTTTCATTTAAAAAAACAATTTACTTATTGATTCATTTCTATTCGTTCGTTTTATTGCATCTGCAAATGTATTGGCAACAGATACAATCTCCACATTGTCAAGTTTATATATATCAGGATTATCTATCGTATCGGTTGTAATTATTTTGGATATTTTTGATTTTTTTATATTTGCAATCGCCTTTCCGGACAAGACGGGATGTGTAAACATCGTATTGATTTCAACAGCACCTTTTTGTATTAATGTTTCAGATACTGCACAAAGTGTTCCTGCCGTATCTGCCATATCATCGAGCAATAGAGCAGATTTCCCCTCCACATCTCCGATTATATGCATAACTTCCGCTTTATTGTGAGCAATTCTTCGCTTGTCAATTATCGCTAATTTTTTATTCCATTTTGATGCAAAACTTCTTGCCATCGGAACACTTCCCATATCAGGTGCAACAATAACTGTATCGTCTTTTAATAAATTATTATCAGCAAAATATTTAATAAATGTTGGTCTTGAATATAAATGATCAAATGGAATATCTACATAACCTTGAATCTGTGTTGAATGTAAATCCATAGAAATTAACCTCTGAGCCCCCGCTTTAACAATTAAATCCATAAACAATCTTGCCGAAATTGGAACTCGCGGTTGATCTTTTCTATCCTGTCTTGCATATCCATAATATGGAATTACTGCAGTGATTCTACCTGCAGAAGCTCTCTTCGCAGCATCTAATAATAATAACAATTCCATATAATTATCAGCAGGAGAATTCGTTGATTGAATAATAAAGATATCATCGCCTCGGATACTCTCTTCAAATTTGCACCATATCTCGCCATCACTAAATCTTTCTAAAGTTAATTTTCCTAACTCCATATCTAAACTATCACAAATTTTCTTTGCTAATGGTAAATTAGAACTACCTGAAAATATTTTTAAATCCATAGAATATTCTCTCTTATATTAATTTTTGTTAACTCATATATCATTTCTAAACCTTTAAACTTCTAACAAAAAAAGATAACCAAAGCAATCAAAAGATTCCCATTTATATTCATTATTACTGCCTACGCTTTAGCTCAGGGAAAGGGAATCGAACCCCTATTGCATGGACCAAAACCATGTGTCCTACCATTGGACGACCCCCGAGTATATTATTAATTTATATTGGCTTTACAATTACTACTTTGCCAAACTTTTCCATTTGGTTTTTTGCTTTTCTTGCCAATAATAAATTTTCAAATATTCCATACACAGTCGAGCCAGAACCCGACAAACTGGTATAAGTTGCTTCATTCTCAATCAACTCATTCTTTATTTCACCAATCTGCGGATATGCCGGAATAATAAATTTTTCAAATTCGTTCTCAAAAAACTCCCATTTAAAGTCACTCTTTAAATAGTCCGATAAGATAGTATTTTTTATCCTATCTGTCAAGGAAATATTTAACGATTTGTATGCCATTTGTGTGGATATAGAAAATTTTGGAATAACTAATAATGCAAACCACTCCTTGGGAATATCTGTCTTTTCTAAATTCTCGCCAATTCCCGATGCATAAGAAGTTCCACCATCAAGAAAGAAAGGCACATCGGCACCAATTTTCGTAGCATATTTCAATAATAAATCATCTTTTCTTTTATTATCAATTTTAACATATTCAAATAGATATTTCAAAACCGAACAAGCATTTGCAGAACCACCACCCAATCCGGCACCAATTGGAATGTTTTTTTTCAACTTAAAACATGCTCCAAAATTTTTTGGCAATAAATGTTTTACTAACTCTGCAGTTTGAATTATGATATTATTTTCTGATTCCAAAGATTTGTCATTACATTCAATAGTAAAAACTCCAGTTTCATTATTTTCAACAATAATTTCATCAGAAAAATCTATCTCCTGAAAAACCGTCTCAATTAAATGATAACCATCTTTTCGCTTTCCAAGAATTCTTAATCCGATATTTATTTTGCTATTTGATTTTAAAACAGTAGTATTATTTTCCATTGATAAATTAATTTTTAATAGTCACTCCACCAAATGCTATAAAAGTATAAAGATATACAGTCGGTGCATTTTCTATTAAATTGTCAGCAGTTTTTCTTTTATCATCAAAGGCACCAAAAATTGGCATGCCTTTTTGAATTACATTCCAATTTGATGGTATTTTTAAATCTATTCCACCAAAAATCACTGTCAAACTAACCGCCAATTTGTTGTCATTAATTTTCGCACTCAATAAATCAATATCTACTCCACCAAAAATAGCAAGTGCTTTTCCCGATTGTAAATCTGTAGAGTGTACTTTATTATTCGACCCACCGAAAATTGTAAAATAATCAAATACTTTAGATTTATCAGTAACGCTATTTCTATGTTTATCTATCTGATGAAATGAACCTTTAAATAAAATGCTGAGTCCAATAAATACAAAAATAACCGGCCAAAAAATATCCGATAAATTCCAACTCAAATTCTCAAAATAATTTAAATTTCTCAAAAGAAAAATGGAACCGAGTATAATTAAGAAAATTGCAAACCCCCTGTTCATTCTATCAGAAACCAATTTACTTAATCCAACAAATATTAATATCGCCGGCCACCAAGTAGAAAGATTAATATTAAAATTTACCAAATCGAAGTTTCTCGCTAACAATAATAATCCTACAGCAACAAATACTATTGCGATTATTGTTCTGTTATAATTTAAATGCTTTTTCATATTTTTTCTCCTTTTTTAATCGTATATATTAATCATAAAATTTTATATTTTCTAAATAAAATTAAAAAATAATTCCAAAGCAATAAAAACTACTGCTATAAATAATCTGTGATAATTGTTGCGATTTTTTATTTATTGTCATTCCTTTTTATTATTTTTTGCTCAAAATTCAAGTCCAATCCTTGCCCAAGATATTGGAGTATAATTATCATTATTCAATATTGAGATGCCATAACTAATTGGACCAATAGGTGTTTCATATACAAGAAATAATTCACCCCCCATTTGGGATGTATTTGAAAAACTATCTGTATCATTAATATTAATATGGTGTGATTCTCTAATAAAAAATTGTGATTTTATCCAAAGATCCTTAAATAAAAATTTATTACACACTCCAAATAGTCCGCTCCAAATATTATCTGCAAAAAAATCTTCACCAATTTCATACTGTAAATATTGTGCTTGATCTTGAATGATATATTCCAATAAAGGCACATTCCCATATATTTTACCATATCTCAGGTTCCCATATATCCTAAAAGTGTTGAATAGTTTCTTGCCAAATTGACCTTGAATATCAGTTTTCAAATAAGCTTCTTCTTCAAAAGAATCAAATTTTCCTAATTTATCAAATTCTTGCCCGACCTGAGAATTTATTTCTATTTTCAAACCAATTATTGTTGGGAACAATTGGCTTATATTAACATAATTATAAGAAATTCCAATATTTGTGTAAGGTTTATTATAATTATAATTTTCCATATGTTCATCAATTCTATTCTTAGTATCTGAATAACCTCCGCCTTTTCCACAAAGATGAAAATCTATTTTTCTATTCCAACCGAGTGAACTGGATGCGATAATTTCAAATCCGTAAATTATTTTATTAACATTACTAATTCCATATATGTTTCCCTTATATAAATATCTATGCAAAAATGGAGATAAACTTAGTGAATATCGTAACTTTGCCATTGGCACTTTATATGAATTTAATATTGATATAGATGATTTTATCCCATTATGGTAATTGCCAATAAATAAATAATTCTTTAAAATCAGTGAAGTATTTTGAATACGCTTATTAAAAATAGAAGCGTACATATTCATCCCCGCATTGCTATCAAAATAGAATCCTCCGTGCAATTCAATTTTTTTATTTTCTTTTAAATCAACAGTAGCAATTAATCTGTTATTTAATTTATCATCAGTAATATCATAATCCACACTATTAAAATATCCAGTAGAATAAAGTCGTTGAATAGCTTCATGAAATTTATCATAATCTAATGTTTTGTTTTTATTTAATGCCATCATGGTAATAATTTGTTTTTTGGTAAATCTCTCATTTCCTTTTATTATAATTTTCCATCTCTTTCTGTTTTTAAAAAAATCCCTGTATTTATTCTGTTTTTTATGAAATGATTTTATATCAGCTTTTTTATCAATTATTGTAGCAAGTTTTTTTGCAAGTATTTTTCCTTTTTCGTATCCCCTTTTTATTGTTATATCGCCTGTTGAAAAATCAAAAAGCGAAATATCCGAATTGTCTATTTGAATAAATTCATCATAATTTTTTACAAAATCCGAATCGCTACGAGCGGCTAAAATATTACTTAACTGGTTCGCTAATGATGACACATCTTGTATCTCATCTGGCTTTGGAGGTATATCACCGACATTAACAGCTATGATATAATTTGCTCCCATGTTTATTGCTACTTCAATAGGAAGATTGTCATATAATCCACCATCTACCAATATTGTTGAATCCATTATTACCGGTTCGAATGCAATTGGATAAGCCATTGATGCACGCATAGATTTTGCTAAAGACCCTTCAGAAAAAACGACTGACTTTTTATTTATAATATTGGCTCCTACACAACGAAATGGTATAGCAAGAGAATCAAAATTTGAATTGGCTTTACAATTTCCGGGCATTGTCCAATAAGAGATAAAATCATTTACTCTTTGATCGTCAAACAATCCAAATGGTTTTATTATCTTTTTCTTTTCCTTATCTACAAATAAATTGACTTGCTCTGGTAATTTATTAAGTCGATATTCAATTGGAATTTCATTTGGATTTATTTTGTTATAAAAAATATCATTTAATTCATCGGTCATAGCAACTTCTTCTAATTTTTTAATTGGCATCCCCGAAGCATACAAACCGCCTACTAATGCCCCGGCACTTGCACCTGTGATACAGTATATTGGGATCTGATATTCTTCGAATGCTTTTAAAATACCAATATGAGACATTCCTTTTGCACCACCACCACTCAACACCAATCCTATCCTAACATCTTGTGCAAAAACATTTCCCACAAATATAATACAAATTAGAAGTTTTAATAATAATTTTTTCATTTGCGTATATATTATTAATTTTTTCTCTAAAAATCTACTTTTTTTTAAAATATTTAGATTCAATAAATATAAAATATAAAATCATTTGCATATTTATACATTATTATGTATATTAATGCGAATAAAAAAAGGGCACGAAGATGATAAAAACAAAAAGACAACAGGAAATAAAAAAAATAATCTCTCAAAACATAATTCTGGAACAGTCAAAAATAGTTGAATTATTAATGAAAGCTGGAATCCAAACTACGCAAGCAACGGTATCTCGTGATTTACAGGAGATGAGTGTTATCAAAATCCCATTAGAATCCGGCGATTATCAATATCAATTATTAACGACAAAATCAGGAAAAATTGTGAAAA
>JAYEHX010000192.1:0-8309 GCA_034659735.1 Fidelibacterota bacterium
ACAGTACTAATTACTTTGTCTGACGATATGACAGACCTAGTTCAAAAGTTAGAGAAAGAGTATAATGTTGAAATTCCTAATTCAGAAGCTGTAAATTTTGTTTATGTTGAAGATATACTTAACTATTTGCAAGAAAATGCAAGTGGTGCTGAATCGTGGGGTATTAAAGCATATGTTAATGGTGGAGCAATTGAGCCATGGGGCGATCCGGGAACTGGAAAATATTTTAATATGGGTTATCATGTCGGTGCTGGTGTATTAGTTAGATTAGGCGAATATGTTGATGTTCCTTTCTTTCTTGATCCGTTAAGTATTGAAGTTGTTGGAAATTATTCAGCTTTTACTGGAAAAGATTGGGCTGGTGGATCAACAAGTATTATAAGTGGTACAGTAAATGGTAGATACGATGTTACTGATTTATTATTTAATGCATTGGGTATGGAACCGATTATTGGTGTTTTTGGATTAGTTGGGTTACAGTATAATTACCATCAGTTTGACGGTCCTACGGATAGTAACAATTGGGACGCTACATCGTCATTTGGAAGTAATCTTGGTGTAGGTGTTAAGTATGGAATTACCGATGAAGTTGGATTAGATTTAAGATTTACTCAGGGGCTATATTATATATCGGATGTTGTAGGTTATGAATCTCATTTAGAAAATGGATTCTTGTTAGGAGTGACTTTTAAAATTCAATAAAAGTTTATAAACATAAAGTAATAAAAAAACTCTCAAATTAATTGAGAGTTTTTTTTATATGTTATTTTTTTTAATTTGTTAATTATAACTATCTATAATTTTATTAAATTTATCATTTTTTAGAAAAACATTTGCTAATTTTTTACCAATTGCATCACTATTGCTTCTTAATGGTTTAGTTAGATTTTCTTTGATAAATAATTTGCCATCGGCAGATGCTACAAATCCGGTAATTGATAATTTTTTATTATCCTGATATTTAGCAAATACGCCTACAGGGTAATTGTTATTAATATTTAATTTATTAATAAATGCCCTTTCTGCCGTAACGGTGTCATAAGCTTCTTTATCCAAAATTGGTTGCAGTAATTCTATTATATCAAATCTGTGATTTAGGGTAATCATCGCAGTTGCACCTTGGCCGGCAGATGGCATGAATTTACTAATTTTTAAATCTTCTGTAGGTATTTTTGATGCATTCAATCTATTAACATTTATTTTATCAAGAATAATTCCATTTAATTTCAGGTTTTTCACTTTGAAAATAAGCGATTTTAAATCACCGGTTAAAATTACTATTTTTATATGTGGATAATATTTTTTCATTAATACTAAATCTTTAAAATTTGTAATTCCGACAGTAAATTTATCTAAATCATCGTCAATTTTTTCTCCATGGAATGATACAAATACATTTTCAGAATAATCTCTTTTACTATATCCGGCAATCATTAATCCTGATGTGATTTTATTAGATAAGTGCTTAGTATTATGAATAGCTATTTGAATATCATTGTTGAACAACTGTTCTTCCATTTCTAAATTATAATATATTTCTGGAATTTCATCGTTTAAATCAAAATCATTATTTGTCATATATTGAGATCGAATAATTTTTGTGTAAATATCTAATTGAGGATAATGCGATTTCAATAATTCTTTTATATGATTTGTTTGCCAAATTGCTAATTTGTTTTCACTCGTTGCAAGTGTAATACTTTTCATTTTTATTCCTAACATAAATTACCTTTATTTTTTTACGAAAGTTAAAGTTTTATATTATACCTCTAATCACGAAAGAATATAGCGAATATATTATATTAATCCTAATAAATTGTGATAAAAAAAAGGAAGTGGCTACCACTTCCCTTTAAATCAATCTAATTCAAATAGATTATTATTTTTTATCTTTCGTTTCTTCCTTTTCATCAACTACTTCAAAATCTGCATCTTCAACATCATTCTCTGAACTTGCTTTTTCTCCATTGTTTTGTTCGTTTCCTTCTTGAGCAGTTTCTTGGTTTTGTTGTGTGTCTTTATACATTTTTTCTGATACTTTTGAAAAAGCTTGTGTGACTGCTTCTATTTTTGATTTAATTTCATCTATATCTTTTCCATCTTTTACTTTTTCTAAATCTTCCAATGCACTTTCAATTGGTTTTTTGTCTTCATCTGATATCTTATCTTTTAAATCTTCTAATTGTTTCTTAGTTGAAAAAAGTATCTGTTCTGCTTGATTATGTATATCTACTGCATCTTTCCATTTTTTATCTTCTTTTTCATGTTCATCAGCATCTTTTTTCATTTTTTCAATTTCACTATCATCAATTCCACTCGAAGATTCAATTGTGATATTCTGTTCTTTATTTGTGGCTTTATCTTTTGCAGATACATTTAAGATTCCATTTGCATCGATATCAAAAGATACTTCAATTTGTGGTACGCCTCTTGGTGCTGGTGGAATTCCGTCTAATGTAAATGTTCCTAATACTCGATTAGCTGCTGCTTTTGTTCTTTCGCCTTGTAATACTTTTATTTGAACTGCCGGCTGATTATCTGCGGCTGTACTGAATATTTCATTCTTTTTTGTTGGAATCGTTGTGTTTTTTTCTATTAATTTTGTAGATACTCCGCCTAATGTTTCAATACCTAATGATAATGGTGTCACATCCAACAGTAAAACATCTTTGACATCACCTTGTAAAACACCACCTTGAATTGCAGCACCTAATGCAACAACTTCATCCGGATTTACTGTTTTATTTGGTTCTTTGCCGAAAATTTCTTTTACCAATTCTTGAACTGCTGGAATTCTTGTTGAACCTCCAACTAAAATTATTTCATCAATATCTCCTTTGGAAATTCCGGAATCTTTCATTGCTGTTAAACATGGTTGTTTGGTTTTAGCAACTAAATCTTCTGTTAATTGATCAAATTTTGCTCTTGATATAGAGATGTTCAAATGTTTTGGTCCGTTAGAATCCGCTGTTAAATATGGAAGATTAACATCAGTGTTTTTTGAAGTTGATAACTCTTTTTTCGCTTTTTCAGATGCATCTTTAAGTCGTTGAACTACCATTGGGTCATTTGAGACATCAACACCTTCCTGTTTCTTAAATTCCGCAATTAGATAATCGATTAATCGTTTATCAAAATCATCGCCACCGAGATGTCCGTCACCATTTGTTGATTTTACTTCAAAAACACCTTCGCCAATTTCAAGTATAGAAATATCAAATGTTCCACCACCAAGATCAAACACTGCTATTTTCTCATCATTTTTTTTATCTAATCCATAAGCTAAAGATGCAGCAGTCGGTTCATTGATAATTCTTTTTACCTTTAAACCTGCGATTTTTCCGGCATCTTTCGTTGCTTGTCTCTGTGAATCATTGAAGTATGCGGGAACAGTAATAACAGCTTCGTCAACTTTTTCTCCAAGATATTCTTCTGCAATTTGTTTTGCTTTTTGTAATATCATAGCACTTAATTCCGGTGGTGAATATTTTTTATCATTTATTTTAATTCTGACATCACCATTTGATCCTTTAGCAATTTGATAAGGAACCTCATCTATTTCTTGAGCAACCTCTTTGTGTGCTCTTCCCATAAATCGTTTGATACTGGAAATAGTATTTTTGGGATTTGTAATTGCTTGTCTTTTTGCTCCAGTTCCTACTAATCGTTCGCCATCTTTTTTGAATGCGATTGTTGAAGGGGTAGTTCTTTCACCTTCAAAATTAAGTAATACCTTTGGTTCCTTGCCTTCTATTATTGCTACACATGAATTTGTAGTTCCTAAATCAATTCCTATTATTTTTCCCATTTTTTCTCCTTTTTATTTCAATTTATGTTTTCTAAGTATATAATTGCAAGAATTATACCATAATGTTAAAATGTCATAAAGGGCATATATAATGTCATAATGGCAGTTTTCCTACATCTATGATAAGCGATAGTTTATATGAGATTAAAATGGATGTATTTAAGGTGTATGAAAATGGGATGTTGAAAAAAATGATCAATATTGTTATAATGTATAAATCGATTGTTTGCTTAATATTTGCGAATTTCCGTTCTACGATGGATATATTTTTTTGTTCCATTTTTCTTCTTGACAATTTGCTAAATATTGAGTAAACTTCGGGGATTGCAAAAATGCGTAAAGTGTTAAAGTAAAATTGGAGAAAATTAATGTTCAAAATATATTTTAGAGGAGAAAATATGAAATTAATTAAAGGTATTTTATTGGTTTTGATAATTTCTAGTTTTTTGTTTGCCGGAACGGCTGGAAAAATAACAGGAACTGTGAAAGATGCCATTACGGGTGAACCATTGGCGGGGGCAAATGTGATTATTGATGGAACTGCTATGGGAGCTGCGACTGACGGAGAAGGATATTATGTTATTATGAATGTAATTCCCGGAAAATATTCTGTAACTGCTTCTTATGTTGGATATGCAAAAATGCAGAAAATAGATGTGTTTGTAGAAATTGATTTAACTACTGAGACAAATTATAAAATGGCACCTCAAGCATTTCAGGGTGAAACTGTAACGGTTGTTGCTAAAAGACCTGTGGTACAAAAAGATGTTTCGGGAAGTCAAGTAAGTGTTTCTGCTGACGAAATTAAAAAATTACCAGCATCTACGCTTGGTGAAATTGTTAGTTCAAAAGCTGGTGTTTCTTCATCAATGTCAATTAGAGGTGGATCTACTAACGAAACATTAGTTATGGTAGATGGAATGACTGCAAGAGATGGTAGATCAAATGCTCCAATTACTTCGATGCCTAAAAGTGCAATTAATCAAATCTCAATTAATAAGGGTGGATTAAGTGCCGAATATAGTAATGTTAGTTCAGGTGTTGTTAATGTAGTGACAAAAGAAGGTTCGAAAAATAATTATAGTGCAGTATTATCAGTTAAATATAGTCCACCTGCCAAAAAACATTTTGGAATTTCTCCTTATGAGAAGGATTCTTATTGGTTACGACCATATACAGATGATGATGTTTGTTGGGAAGGAACTTCTAATGGAGAATGGGATAAATGGACATTACAACAGTATAAAGGAAGAGAATTTCAGGGTTGGAATGCAGTTTCCGCAGAATTAATGCAGGATAGTGATCCTACAAATGATTTGACTCCTCTCGCTGCACAAAAAGTATTTTTATGGCAACATAGAAAGGACGGATATATTGAAGATCCGGATTATATTATTGATGGTGGATTTGGTGGACCGGTTCCGTTAATCAGTGAAAAATTAGGAAATATGAGATTTTTCTATTCATTCTACAAGCAAAATACACAATATATCATTCCTCTTGCAACTAATGGATATGATAATTTGACAAATGTATTGAAAATCACAACAGATTTTGGTGCGAAAACAAAATTAGCAGTTTCTGCAATGTCAAACACTATGAATGCAACAAGTGCTTCCCGTAGTGGAGGTAGTAGTATATTTACATCACCTTGGGGAGTTGCAAGGACATTAGACAGAAGTGGATTTACAGTCCCTTCTAGAGTATTTATTACAGATTATTGGTCAACAACACAACAAAAGACAAACATGATTACTGCAAAATTAACCAGTCAATTAAGTAATAAAACTTTTGTAAAATTTAATATATCGAGAACAGAGGTAAGTTATACAACAGGTCCTGGTGCATTGAGAGATACAACAAGGAATTTTGAAATTGTTCCTGACTATTATGTGAACGAGGCACCTTTTGGATTTTGGCCGGAGGGAGCAAACGGAATAGATGGAATGTTTATGGGTGGAACAATTGCTGTTGGTAGAGATTCCAGTAACATTGTCACATACAATTCTGTTGCTACAATAAAAAGTCAGATAAATAAGAATAATGAAATTACAGCAGGCCTAAAATTCAATATTGATGTATTAGATATGAGTTTTGGAGCTGTTGGAGAATTACCGGGTGCAAACTATTGGACAAGTTTTGAAAGATCTCCAATTAGATTAACAGCTCATATTCAAGATAAGCTAGAATTTGAAGGTCTTGTGGCAAATATTGGATTGGTTGGAGAATTTATTAGTGCTAATACTGATTGGTATAATGTAGATATTTATGATCAGGGGTTTTTCTCATCTAATTTTCAAGAAGCTCCCGATTCAATATTAGAAAAAACAGATCCACAATTTTATTTAAGTCCAAGAATTGGAATTGCTCATCCAATCACGGAAACATCTAAGTTGTTTTTTAACTACGGGCATTATGTACAGATGCCTACAAATGAGAGTTTATATCGTCTTTCAAGAATGGCGACGAACCGATTGACTTATTTTGGCAATCCAAATTTAGGTCGTTCGAGAGAAGTATCTTATGAAATTGGATTTGATAAATCATTTAATGATCAATATTTAATTCGTCTATCAGGATATTATAAAGATGCAAAAGATCGTCAGGATTGGACCAACTATATTAATATTGCAGGTAATGTGAATTATTATTTATTAACAAATAATGGTTATAAGGATACCAGAGGATTGGAAATTGAATTGACAAAAAGAACAGGTGAATGGTTAACCGGTAATATAAATTACGAATATAGAGTTTATTCGTATGGAGAATTTGGATTGTATGCTTATAATGAAAACCCAATGGATCAGCAAGAAGTTATTGAGAATAATAATAATCAAGCAAAACCATTACCGCAACCGAGAGCGAAATCATATATTACATTACATACACCAAATAATTTAGGTCCGAAAATAATGGGACAAAATATTGTTGGTGATTGGTATCTGACATTAGAATCCAGATGGACATCAGGTGGTTGGTTTACTTGGAATCCATTAAGAGAGGAAAATAAAAGAGGTGCGGTGATAGAAAGTAATGTTAGATGGAATGACTATAAAAATCTTAATATTAAATTATCAAAAACATTTTCAATTGGCAATCAGGCAGATGTAAAATTATTTTGCAATATACATAATTTGTTAAATATAAAAAGATTTTCAGGGGAGTCATTTTATGATTATTATGATTATTTAGATTATATGTATTCAATCCATTTACCAAAAGATATTGGTGATGAACTTGAATATGGTAATATTCCAGGAGAAGATAGACCTGGTACATATATGAAAGAGGGTGTTGATTATGTTCCAATGATTTATACAAGAGATAGAAATGCAGAGAATGTGAATAATATTGAGTCAGACGCTATCTATTATGATGCAATAGATGAAGGTTATTATAAATATGATAATGGTGCATGGGTTGTAGAAGAGCAATCAAGAGTTGATCAAGTAATTGAAGATAGAGCTTACATTAATATGCCAAACTTGACATCATTTACATTTTTAGATCCAAGAGATATATTCTTTGGATTGGAAGTTTCATTTGATATTGGTAAAAAATAATTAAATTTAAAATAAAGGAAAAATTATGAAAAGAAACACCTTTATAACTACAATAATTCTTATTTTGTTGATATTTGTCGGATTAATAAATGCAGATGAATCAAAATGGATTTCTATTGGTAGTTTACACGATTGGTTTTCATCGGCGGGTTCCGAAAAAGAAGTAGGAAGACGCGGAAAAACCACCGATCAGTTAGATGGTATGAGATGGCCGGCATTTTATTCAGACAAGGATGTAAAAGCCGCAAAAGCACTTTGGATAGGAACTACAGATTATGCTGATCCTTTATCCGGTTTGACTTATGACCATAAGGTAGTGGTTGCAGGTCCGAGGCATATTGATGAATTGTCTGGATTTATGCCACAAGAATTTACATTAAAAGGAAGAATCGATCACCCAACGGTATTGGTTGATGGAACTATTGCTTCAGATTTGGGATTAATAGAATCTGTTGATGAAGTTGATGGTAGTTTAAGTTGTGATAGATTGTTGTATAATAAAGTAAATACTGCCACAGGAATCACAATGGAAAGAAGCATAATGGCTTTTGGAAATCAATATCACAACAATTATTTTATTTATGACTATGTATTTACAAATACAGGTATATACGATGGTGACGGAGGTACACACAATAAGACATTAACAGGAGTATATTTTTATTGGCAATTTAGATATGGTTTTGATAGAGAATCCGGTTCGTATTCAGAGAAAATTTTACCTCAGAATGCAATGTGGGGCAGAAACACAATGAATCATGTTATCGGAAAAGAAGGACAATATGGTAGTGGTTATACTACAGCACCTTTCAGAGCTATTTATTCTTGGGGTGGAACTCATAGTCAAGCTGATTATGCAGATGGAATTGGTGGTGTTTTTATTAATGGCGATTGGCATTTGACATCTGTTCAATATGCCGGAGTAGCAACCTTAC
>JAYEHX010000193.1:0-26754 GCA_034659735.1 Fidelibacterota bacterium
GTCCCAACTTGGTCCCAAACAATTATAAACATCGGATTGTTCGCGGGTCATACGATAGTTTGAAAATCAATATTTCGGAAATCTTCCGCTGGTCGAATATTCGTAAGTCAATAATAAAATAGCAATTAAATGAAAAAAAAATTAAAAATACCGAAGAACTGTCAGTAATCGAAATAGTTGGGAGATATAAATAATTTCGAAAAATTATTTTGGAGATTAGATGAATAAAAAAAATTTAAAAAAATTAGATAGCAATAATATTTTTGATAGAGTTGTTTCAATTTTAGAACAGGCACGCAAGAATGTAGTAAGAGCTGTAAATTCAAATATGGTTTTGGCTTATTGGTTAATTGGCAGAGAAATTGTGGAAGAAATACAGAATGGTAAAAATCGGGCAGAATATGGAAAAAAGCTAATAAAAGAACTTTCAGAAAAATTAAATAATAGATATGGGAAAGGATTTTCTCCAGCAAATATAGCTAATTTTAAGCAATTTTATTTGATGTTTAAAAATAGAGAAGTAAATTTCTACCCATCGGGTAGAAAATCAGTAACTCAGGGAATTCTCTACCCAGTGGGTAGGAAATCTGAAAAATCAAAAAACCACCACTTGGGTGACGAATTCAAAAATCCATTTGATCCGAATATAAGTTGGTCACATTATCGTGCCTTAATGCGAGTAAACAGAGAAGATGCCAGATTATTTTATGAGCAGGAAACAGTAGAATGCGGATGGAGCAAACGAGATTTGGAAAGACATATTCATTCACAATATTATGAAAGAATGCTTAAAAGCCAGCAACCGGAAGTTATGAAGAAGGAAGCAAAAAGTATAAATTCAAAGGATAATGTTTCGACGGATATTTTAAAAAGTCCTTATGTTTTAGAATTCTTAGGCCTTCCGGATAGTTCTGTTTTACACGAGACACAATTAGAATCTGCGATCATAACTCATTTACAATCATTTTTACTGGAATTGGGAAAGGGATTTGCTTTTGTGAGCAGACAGAAACGCTTACAATTTGAGGATAAAAATCTGTATGTTGATTTAGTATTTTATAATTGTTACTTAAAATGTTATCTTCTAATTGATCTGAAAATAGATGAATTATCGCACAAAGATGTAGGACAAATGGACAGTTATGTAAGAATGTTTGACGATTTATATACAGCAGATGATGATAATCCAACCATTGGTTTAATCCTTTGTGCAGATAAAAATGAATCAGTTGCAAAATATTCAGTTCTGAGTGAACGGGAACAGATTTTCGCATCCAAATATATGCTTTATCTTCCAACTGAAAAAGAGTTAGAAAATGAAATAGAAAGAGAGAAATTATTAATAGAGAATTCTATCAAAAATAAAGAAAATATCTTGGAAGGTGCAAATGAATAATTTCATAACAAATTCAGATAAAACTATATCATTAAAAAGTCGTTTACAAAAATTGATCACTGCAAGCGATGAACTGAAATTTTTGGTTGGCTTTTTCTACTTTTCAGGTTTGCAAGAAATATATGAAGAGTTAAAAAAGAATGAGAAAATAAAACTTAATATTCTTGTAGGATTACAGGTTGATAAATATTTGTCCAACATAATTGAAATTGGAAATAGAGATGAAGGTTTAAGTAGCGAAGAGCATTTTACACAATTTATGAAATCACTTGGCTATGCAATTAATAATTCTGAAATGGATAATGAAACATTCTATAATCAGATAGAATTTTTTATAAAATTAGTTGAAGACGATAGAATAATAATTAAAAAAACATTAAATCCAAATCATGCAAAGATTTATCTTTTTAAATTGGATTCTCAATATCAAAATCTATTCAATATAAATGGTGAATTCATAACAGGAAGCAGTAATTTAACGAAAGCCGGTTTGCATAATCAGGAAGAATTTAATGTTGAGATTCGAGATTATGGATTTGATTCAGCAGAAAAATATTTTGATGAATTGTGGGAAACAGCAGAAAAAATAACAGAAGCACCAAATAGAAAAAAGATATTGATTAATTTTCTGAAAAACAAAACACAGACATCATCAATAACACCTTATGAGGCATATGCATACATTTTAGACACATACATAAAAACATACGAAAATAAAAATAGAGCACACGATCTTGATCGTATTTTAAAAGATAATGGTTTTGAAAAATACACCTATCAAATAGATGCTGTAAATCAGGCATTGAAAGTCATAAAAAGTTATAATGGAATTATTATTGCTGATGTGGTTGGTTTGGGAAAATCCGTTGTTGCATCACTTATCGCAAATCACTTGGGAGAAAGAGGTTTGATTTTGTCTCCGCCGGGATTGATTGGAAATAAAAAAGAGGGTTCAGGTTGGTGGGAATATCTGAATAAATTTAAACTCTATAAATGGGATATAGAAAGTACGGGTAGTATTGAAGATGTATCGGAATCAATAAAAAGAAATAATTTAGATTATAAAATTATCATTGTTGACGAAGCACACAGATTTAGGAATCAAGATACAGATGCTTATGAAGCACTTGCGAATATTTGCAGAGGGAAAACTGTTATTTTGCTAACTGCGACACCATTTAACAATTCACCTGCGGATATATTTTCGTTGCTTAAACTTTTTCTAATCCCCGGACAATCAGGAATTACACTCGAGCCGGATTTGGAAGGAAGATTTAACTCATATAATTATAGATTTAGAAATCTTTCATATATCCTAAAAAACCACAATTCATCAAAGGAAGAAAAACGAAAAAATTCGGAACGATATTATACAAAAATGTTTGGTCTGAAATCACCGATTAATCTTTCAATTGTAAAAGAAAATGTTAATGAAATGGCACAAGATATAAAAAATGTTATCACGCCTGTAATTATCAGGAGAAATAGGATAGATTTAAGAACCGATTTTGAATATAAAAAAGAGATACAAAATCTTTCGGAGATAAGAGACCCTGAAGAGTTGTTTTATGAATTAAGTGCAGAACAATCGGAGTTTTATGATAAAATAATAAAAGTATATTTTGGCGAAAATGGAATATTTAAAGGTGCTATCTATCGTCCTTTTGAATATGAGAATAAATCCAAAAAGAAAAAAGACAAGCAATCAAATAGAGAATTCCAACAACAACGAAATTTATTTGATTTTATGCGTCGTTTATTGGTTAAACGATTTGAAAGTTCATTTGGTGCTTTTGATAAAAGTATTGGAAGATTTTTGCGAACTCATGAAATGGTAAAATCATTCATAATAAAATCTAGAAAATATGTTTTAGATCGTAAAGTGATTGATTCGATTTATAACGAAGATGAGGATGCTATTGATTTCACGATGAGTATGATTGAAAAAGCATTAGAAGAATTTAGAAATAATGCTAAAAATGAAACATCTCCTAAGCATACAAAAATTTATGAAATAGACAAATTTGAATATAAGGATAAATTTTTAAAAGATATTGATAATGATATTGAGATGTTTAAAGAAATTCAAAAAGAAATTAAAAATTTGGATTTGGTTAAAAATGACCCAAAAAGGAAGGAAGTATTTGACAATGTGAAAAAAATTATTAATAATGAAGAAAATCCTAAACGAAAAGTTATAATATTCACAGAATATGTTGATACTGTTGTACATCTTAAAGATTTTTTTAAAAATAATTTAGAAAAAGTTTTAATTTGTGATGGAAATATAACAAAGAAATTTGCAATAACATTAGATGCCAATTTTAATGCAAAATATGAAAATTACCAAAATAATTATGATGTATTAATAACGAGTGATAAACTTTCTGAAGGTGTAAATCTGAATCGTGCCGGTTTAATTATTAATTATGATATTCCTTGGAATCCAACAAGAGTAATTCAACGAATTGGACGAATAAACCGGATAGGAACTAAAGTGTTTGATGAACTGTTTATTTATAATATTTTTCCTACAGAGCAGGGTGCCGGTCAAGTTAGGATTAGAGAAATTGCACAACAGAAAATGTTTCTGATTCATAATGCACTTGGTGAAGATGCTAAGATATTCGATGTAGATGAAGAGCCGACAGCAAGTGGATTATTTCAAAAAATAAAAGAGAATCCAGAAAAAAATGAGGAGGTCAGTTTAGAAACCATTGTAAGAAACGCATATAATGAAATTAAAGAAAATCATCCGGAAGTATTAGAAAAAGTAAAAGAATTGCCGAATAGAACAAAAACTGCAAAATTATTTACAGAAAATAATACGATTGTTTTAAGAAAAAAAGGTATGGCTTTGTTTTCTCTTATAGCAAATTATGAAGATGGAAAAATAAAAATAACAGAAAAAAACTTCGTAGATATATTAGAATATATCAAATGCTCATTTAATGAAAAAAGACAACCATTAAGTAAAACATTTTGGAAATCTTATGGAAAAATTAAAAAATATAAACCGCAGTATAAATCGGGTAGTTCTGCTATTTCAACAGAAAAAAAAGCAATTAATAGTTTAAAATCATTATTGTCTCAACAGAGGGAGAATTTGAATGGAGCCACTATCTCATTTGTTGGTACTCTTTTGAAAGATATAAAAAAATATAAAACATTATCAAAAAACACATTGAGAAAATTAGTTTTATCTGAAAAAAATAAAAAAAATTCATATGAATATTTGATTAATAATATTGAAACTATTCGGAAAAAAATTGGGGATAATTACTTACAAACAATTCTTGAGAAAGCACCTGATATTGATGATGATATAATTATTGCAGTTGAAAATCAAGTTGAAAAATAGACAAGCATCATATAAACATTATTCAAAAAATAGTCATAAACACACTTCATCCTTTAATTTAATTTGTTTGTTAGTTATTGTTCGCTGCTAACAATTTTTATAATATATTATTTGGGTTAGACACACTTTTGCGTACGGTACCTTATATTTCAATTTAAATATTGTTTTTTTATTAACCACCGAATGCACCGAAATGCACCGAAATTATTCGTTAAGATGGTTAGAAGATTAGAGGGTTAGGAGGTTAGAATATACCGTGCGTAAAAGTGTGTCTGAGTCAATGACAATTAATGACAACAAATTCCTCTGCGTCTCTGCGTCTCTGCGGTAAAGCAAAAATGACAACCAATTAGATAAATTCGATTAATTCGATGACAATCAATTACAACAAATCCCTCTGCGTCTCCGCATCTCTGCGGTAAAGCAAAAATGACAACCAATTAGATAAATTCGATTAATTCGATGACAATCAATTACAACAAATCCCTCTGCGTCTCCGCGTCTCTGCGGTAAAGCAATAATGACAATAAATAAATATAATTATCAATGTATTCGTAGCAACAAAATCTCAGTTTAATTTAACAATCCATCTCTCTTATATATTTCCATCTGGACACTTGAAAATTTACTAATCTCAATAGATTTATTATTCTCTAAATTTGTTAAAATTCCCTTCTCAAAATCAACTTTAATTTTATTTCGCTGTTTTAATTCAAGTAAAGAAATATTATCATAAGTAATTATTGGAAAAGCCGCATTGATTGCATTTCTTTCATAAATCGCTCCAAAAGATTCTGCTAAAATTGCTTGAACTCCAAGTGATTTGAAACAATCAACTGCTTGCTGACGAGAACTTCCTGCACCAAAATTTTTCGCAGTAATTATTATATCGCCCGCTTCAGCTTTATCTGAAAAATCTTTCCAACCTTCGAGATTATCAAATGTATATTGTCCCATCTCATTTATATCCGTAATCGTTAAATATCTGTTATGAAAAATCATGTCGGTGTCAATATCATCTTTATCAATCAACCAAACTTTACCTTCAACTACTGTGTCTTTTTTGGAAATTATTTTTTCTTTTTTTGTTATTTCTACTTTTTCAACATTTTCTGGTTTTTTAAATTCTGCCGGTATTTCGGGAATGTTTTTTTCGGTAGTAATATATCCGGCGATTGCTGAAGATACAACTTCCACCGGCGAGCCAAGATAAACTTCGCCTTTGCCTTGCTTTCCTGTAAAATTTCTATTTCCCGTTGAGATTGTAATTTCGCCTGGACCATTTTGTCCAATTTGTCCCGCTGCACATCCGGCACATCCGGCATTTCCAACCAGCACTCCGGCATTTTTGAAAGTGTCAATTATTCCTTCATCAAGACATTGATTCCAAACTTCATCTGTTGATGGAACGATTTTTAAAATAACTCCCGGAGCGATTTTTTCATTTTTCAAAATTCTTGCAACTTCTCTCATATCTTCAATTCTACCATTTGTGCAACTTCCAATAAAACCGGAATCTATTTTTACCTTATCTAATTCCAGAATGTCAATCGAATCATCGGGATGTCCCGGACGAGAAACCATTGGCTTGAATTTTGAAATATCTATCTCTACCACTTGATCATAAATCGCATCTTTATCAGCTTCTACTTTTTCCAACTTTTTTCCTGAGCGACTTTCACAATATTCCATAATTTTTTCTGATGGTGGAATAAGAACAATTATCGCTCCCATCTCGGTTGCCATTGATGAAATTGTAATTCGCTCATCTAATGTAAGTTTATCAATTTCATCGCCATATAATTCTACAGAATATCCTAAAAGTTTATTGGCTCCAAATTTATTTAACAAATTCAAAACGATGTCTTTTGCATAAATATCGTCTGGTCGTTTTCCTTGAAAAACAAGTTTAAATGACTTTGGAACCTTAAACCAACTCTTTCCTGATGCCCAAATTGATGCGACATCTTTATCTCCCATTCCTTGTCCAAAAGCTCCAATCGAGCCAAGAATATTCGCATGAGAATCCGTAGAAACAAAAGTGCAACCCGGAGTTGCTAATCCTTTTTCAATCACAAGATGTGTTCCAATTCCGGAATTTACATCATAAACCTTAATTCCTTTTTCTCTTCCGTATGTCCTGCAATATTGCTGACTTGTTGCATATTTCGGGTCGGAAGTTGTGGGATAACAATCAAATGTGAAAAATGTTTTATCTATATCTTTTACTTCCAAATTATTTTCGATGAGATTTTTAACAACATTTGGTCCACCAAAATCTCTCGCAACACGAACATCCATTTCAATATCAATTATATCGCCCGGTTTCACTTCGTCTTGATTTGAATGATTTGATAGTATTTTTTCTATTAATGTTTTGCCCATTTTTCTCTCCTAAAATTAAATTTGATATTCAAATAAATAAGTTACTTCTTACTTCTTTTTTCTCTTTTTCTCTCAACTTCACTCAATAATATTTTTCTCAATCGAATCGACTTTGGCGTCACTTCTACATATTCATCTTTGCTAATATATTCCATTGACTCTTCTAATGAAAATTTTACTGCCGGGGCAATTGAAGTTTTTTCGTCAGATCCGCTTGCTCGCATATTTGATAATTTTTTTGTTTTAGAAACATTCACAACAATATCTTCGTCTTTTTTACTTTCCCCAATCACCTGTCCTGCATAAACTTTATCATTTGGTTCGACAAAAAATATTCCTCTATCCTGCAATTTATCAAGAGCATAAGCGACAACAACTCCGGTCTCCATCGCTATTAATGATCCATTTCTCTTTTCTTGAATATCTCCTTTCCATGGTTCATAACCATGAAATCTATGTGAAATTACCGCCTCGCCTTTCGTTGACATAAGTAGCGGATTTGTGATTCCAATTAATCCTCTTGCGGAAATTTTGAACTCTATATTTATTCTTCCATTTCTGTTTTCTATGTTTAAAATATCGCCCCTTCTTTTATTCACAATCTCTATTACTTTTCCGGAGAATTCATCAGGAACACTCACATGCAAAAGTTCTACCGGCTCGTGATTAAACCCATCGATTTTTTTTATTACTACTTGTGGCTGACCGAGTTGAAATTCATATCCTTCTCGCCTCATTGTTTCCACCAAGATTGAAAGATGCAAAATTCCTCGTCCGAACACCTGTAATTTTTCAGGAGAATCCGTCTCATCAACTCGCAGTGCTAAATTTTTCTCCATCTCTTTAAATAATCTTTCTCTCACATGTCTTGAAGTGACGAACTTTCCTTCCTTGCCATAAAATGGTGAGTTGTTGATTGTGAATAACATACTCATTGACGGTTCATCAATTGTGATTGCTTTTAGTGATTCAGGATTTTCTAAATCTGCAATTGTGTCGCCAATATCAAAATGCTCTAAGCCAACGATAGCTACGATTTCGCCGGATTTTATCTCTTTTTTGGTTTTCTCTTTTCCCAGTCCTTCGAAGACAAAAAGTTCTTTTATCTCCTCAATATTTATCTCGCCATTTCTCTGCACGATAGAAACACGGTCGCCCATTTTTATGCTACCGCGATGAATTCGCCCGACTGCAATTCGTCCTGTATAAGATGAATAATCAAGTGAACTTATTTGTAATTGTAATGTCCCTGGATTAAATTTTGGCGCATCAAAATGTTCTATAATTTGATCTAATAAATATGTAATATCGTTTGTAGGAGAATCCCATTTCGGTCCCATCCAGCCCTGTTTTGATGAACCGTAAACCGCAGGATAATCCAATTGCTCTTCAGTCGCATCTAATGAATCCATAAGGTCAAAAATTTTTTCGTTTGCATTATCGGGATCACAATTTGGTTTATCAACTTTGTTAATCACAACAATCGCTTTCAATCCAAGCTCCAAAGCTTTTTGTAAAACAAATCTCGTCTGTGGCATCGGTCCTTCGAAAGCATCAACAACGAGCAAAACCCCATCTGCCATATTCAAAACTCGTTCCACTTCGCCACCAAAATCTGAATGTCCGGGAGTATCAATAATATTTATTTTTGTATCTTTGTATCTGACTGAAACATTTTTTGAAAGAATTGTAATTCCTCTTTCTCGTTCCAAATCATTTGAATCCAGAATCAAATCCTGTACTTCTTGATTGTCTCTAAACATTTCTACCTGATGTAAAATCCTATCAACCAGTGTCGTCTTCCCGTGATCCACATGTGCAATTATTGCAATATTTCTTATTTCCATTAACTTCCTTTGAACATATATTTTTCAATTTTATTTAACTGCAAATATACATTGTATTAGTTGAAAATACTAAAACTTTTATTGTATAATTAAATAAAAATCTAAATTTACAATAAAGGGAAAATACTATTTAAAAAAATCTTAACTTGTCTTTATATCATCATAAAAATTTGCACAGCTTATTTTAATATATGGAGCTAACCATAAAAATCCGATTCCCAATGACCAAACCGATAAAATCCACCAACCGATAAATCGTAATTTTAAACAAAAATATTTCCATTTATTTCCATACATCATTTTTCTACTTTTTATAAGTGCATCACTTGCAGAAATTGATTTATCTTCTGATAGAATATAATAAACTTGTGAATATGCAATTGCTTTTATAATTCCCGGTATAATTAATAAAAGTGTCCATAAAAAAACAAAAATTACTTTTAATAAATGAGCAATAATAGATCTTCCAAAATTAACTTTAAATCCATCAAAAATTTGTTCTAAATCTGCTTTCTGATTTCTTGCATAATTTAGAGAAAAAATTGATATTCCAATATGCATTGCTCCGCCGATTACTAACATTGCAAATGGGATATTACTTGCTCCGGCAACAATCAACCAATAAACCAAAAATGTCCCAATCGCTAATCCCCATTTCCCTTCCAGCGACTTTCTTGCATTTGCCATCAATTCTCTGTTTTCCATTTTTATACCTCCGTTTTATTAATTACGATTATTTTTGTCTATCATTAATTTATATTTTCAATCTTTCTTTAAAAGGAAGAAATGTCATAAAATCTGCGTGATGAACAATATAAGCTTCTGTAGTTCTTTTTACCATATTTCCTTCACCTGCATGAGCAGAAATTATATGACAAACTTCAGCCGGAATTCCACACTCTTCGGCAAGCGAAACACCACTAAAAGGATGGCGAATATATTTTCCATAAGTTCCCTGAATTGCCTTTCCATTTTCGTCTAAAACATATTCCAATAATTTGCCGACATCAATCAAAATCGCACCGGAAATTAGAACATCCATATCTACAGAAAGTTCGCCATGATAAAATTCGTTAACTTTTTCTCCTGCTGTTTTTGCGATATGAACTACACTTCTTTTGTGATCCATAAATGTCACTTTCAAGTCAGGTCCGGCAAGAAGTGTAAATGGAATTCTCCGCAAATCTTCTGCTGTCAACACACTTTTTTTGAGAGCGAGTTCCCAAGTTTTTGTTGTCTGCTCTCTCAATTTTTCATCTTTAATCCAAGCCAATTCCGGCCATAATTCGTTTATGTTCATCTTAATTCTCCTGTATAAATATGTCCTAATATATAATAAATTAGGACATTTTTGTAAATATTCTATTTCAAAAAAAACTTCCGAAAACACTCATAGGTCTTCGGAAATTTCAAGTAATTATTATAAAGCAGAAATTACTGCATCTGCCATCTCTTTTGTAGAAACTGCACCTTGATTTAAAACCTCTTGTGAACCGTGAAGTTTCATCATATCATAAGCACGAAATTTTCCCTCTTCCACAACTTTTGCTACAGCATTTCTAATTTTTGTTGCAATCGCTGTTTCGTCAATATGGTCGAGCATCATGCAAGCAGACATTATCATTGCTATCGGATTTACAATCGATGGAGAAAGTTCTTCATACTTTGGAGCGGAGCCATGTGTCGGTTCAAAAATCGCAATTTCTTCGCCAATATTCGCACTGCAAGCAAATCCCAATCCGCCAATTAGTCCGGCAAATCCATCTGAAACAATATCACCAAACATATTCCCGGCAATTATAACTCCATAAGTTTCAGGATTTTTTGTCAACCACATCATCTGTGCATCAATGTTAGTATAGTCAAATCTAATTCCGTCATACTCTTTGGAAATTTCACGACACAAACCCAACATCATTCCCGATGTCTCACGAATTACATTTGGTTTTTCACAGAGTGTAACTCTCTTATATCCGAATTTTTTTGCATATTCAAATGCAGAACGAATGATTCTTTCTGAATATTTTTTTGTGAAGATTCTTGTCGAAATTGCAACTTCTTCCTTTGGCGACCAACCAAAATTCTTAGCAAATTTCGGATGTGTCATAAATGCATCGTAAACCTTATCGTCCGGATTTGTCCACTCTACACCACCATAAAGTCCTTCGGTATTTTGTCTGAAAACCACAACATCAACAGCCGGTTCTTCAATCGTATCTTTTGCACCTCGGCGAATAAAATTAAGCGGATTTCCTTTTAATGTTTTGCAAGGTCGCTGACAAATATCCAATTGAAAATGTTGTCGAAGTCCAACGATTGGGCTATAATAAACAAAACCTTTATCTGCTAATTTTGGATCTAATTCCTTCGCCGCCTCACTTTTTGGTTTGGAGGTTATTGCACCAAATAATGCAATTTTATGTTTTTCTAAAATATCCAAAGTTCTCTGTGGAAGTGGATTTCCTTCCGTCTTCCAAAATTCCCAACCAATATCTGCGTGAACATATTCTGCATCAAATCCTGCCGAATCCAACACTCTGATTGTTTGTTCCAAAACTACCTTCCCGATACCATCTCCGGGCATTGCGACAATTGTTCTTTTACTCATTTCGTTTTTCCTTTTTTTTTTCATAGTTATTAACTTTATATATTAATATTATTTTGTTGAAATGACAATATTAATTTGAAGATTTTTTTCGCAAAGACGCCAAGATGTTTAAAAATAAATTTTCTTAAGCGACTTCGACCAAGAGAATAGCATTCCTGATAAAAAAGTAAAAAGTGCAACTCCACCTAAAATAATTACAAGTCGAATCCAATCATCACCAGCATCTATTCTTCCTTGGGCAATGACGATTGTAATTCTAATCCATTCGATAGCTCCCAAAATTAGAACTATCTGAACCAATCTCGCAACCCAAACTCGTTTAATAAAAAGTAAAAATGGCAAAAGTGCACAGAAAATTACGAGTGGCAACCAACCTGCTTTATTAAAATGTGCACCAAGTAATAACGAACTTAAAACTATTGGAAAGAAAATAAGTATATGTATCATTATTTTTCCAAATCCTGATTTGTTTTCGCTTACCTCATTTTGTAAACTGCTTTCATTTGACATAAACCATCCTTATTTTTTTCTATAAATATTCTTATTAATCATTTCAATAACACCATTTTTTTACTTTCTATTTTCCCCTCAATCTGCAAAACATAAAAATATATACCCGAACTGACTTCTCTTTTTTGATTATCTTTTCCATTCCAAATCAGAGTTTTTGTTCCTGCCAATTGAGTATCAGAAACTAATGTTTTAACTTCACGACCTTGTATGTTGTAAATTTTTAAATTCACTTTCGATTCTTTTTCCAATGAATAAGATATTGTCGTTGTTGTATTAAATGGGTTTGGATAATTTTGTGACAACTGAAAATTTGTTGATATTATATTTTCGTTAACTTTACTATAAACAGTGTTGATTTTCCCCGGTGAACCGTAGAGCGAATTTGCGAACCAATTTTTTGATAGAGAGTTATCGTAATTTGGATTATTAAGTTCGAGTGTAAATCCATTTCCATCTGCTTTCACAGGCCAAGGCGAATTGTCATCATAAGTAAGTGAATCAATTATGTTCATTTCATTGTCATAAAGGCGAATAAGTTCTCCACTTCCACTTAATCCAAAATCACAATCCCCAATAATATTTTTTATATTTGGATTATAATATTGAAAAGCTGTTGTATCTCTGCATAGCACTAAATATTTTCTAGCATTTATATAAGTGTCATTTGGAAATACAAAACTATGTCCGTTATCGTCATCTTTAAAAACCCATTCGGCAATATTTATATGTTCATCAGTATTGTTATATAATTCTATCCAATCGCCGGTTTCAAAAACAGATGATGAGTTGTAGTTTATTTCGTTTATGACAATATTTGTGGATTGTAAGGTGTCTTTTGCAAATGTTACTGTAATTTCAGAATCGCTCGTTAATAAAAATGAAATAGAACCGCACGAATCATTCATCACACCTTGCCAACCTGTGAAACGATAACCGGGGTTACATTTTGCTTCGATTTTTACAGGCACATTTTTGAAAAGAATTAGTTCACAATTGTTTTCAGAAATTTCAGAATTGTGAATAATTACTTTACCACCGGTAGAATTTTCATTAGTTATTTTCAAAGACGCAGCTCCACTTAATCCAAATTTATCAATAATATGTTGTCGTGCAAATGCCGGTCTTTTCCTTGCAAACTTTCTCATTGTTTCTATATTGTTTGACCATAAACCGCCATCATAAGAAATCGAGTTTTCCCACCTGATTTTATGTCGTGGAATCTCCGGTGCAATATCTGTTGCTAAACTATCAATAATATTTACAACCGTAGTTGAATCAAAAGTTGTATTTATATGGACTGCAAATCTCTGTATAAATTCATTTTTAAAGTTTTCATTTTCTAATAATTTTCTAAATAACAAAGTTGACCATGGTGGGTTTGGCCAGTTCGGACCATCGGTAGCTGTCGCTTGTTCCAATATGTTGCTATCGTAATTTCCTTGAGAATTTCCGCCAAAACTTAAATCTAAATCAAAAAATAACCATCTCCATTTTCCATCAGAGGTTTGCGGTCGCCACATTTTCATATTATTCGCCGGCCAATCGAGATTTGCAATATATATTTCTGCAATTTGATAATCTATATACTGATTTATATCAATCAATGTTTTGACATAATTATAATTAGAATTCGTTGACATGTCATTATTATTTATGAAACTAAATAAATTATTGTAGTGAGTTTTATTTCCATTTATTAAGTATTGTCCTTTTATCATATCAACTTTATCAGGGTCAACACCAAAATTTTCTTCAAGATAATGTTCATTCATCTTTTCTCGCAAATTGTGAATTCCCCAATATTCTCCATTAAGAAAAACAATTGTCGGACGATATTCGCGATAGTCAATTTCTAATCCTCGCTTCACAACTTCTTGAATCATTCCGCTACGAAACATTGATCGATACCAATCTTGAGCAGAACTTCGTAACATAAAATTATTGAATTCGTGAATCTTTTTTTGTGGAAATAGTTGATAGTGAAGTTTAGCTTCTCCGTATTTTCTGCGAATATAAAAAGACAACGATTTTTGATTATACAATCTACTGCAACCTCCACCGATTTTTACACCGGCATCAATTTTGAAACCTAAATTTTTATCCTTTTCAAAAAATTCTATGCTTATTGGTCGCTCCCAATCTTGATTCCAATTTCTTGGTTCTGTTGTACAATATCCGGATATTCCATTCGTCCCTTCAACATAAATTCCAATTTCATCATCAAAAAAATTGTCAGGATTTGTGACAAGTGAAACAACCGGCAAGATAATATCTTCATCAATAAAAAATGTGTTTGTAATAGTTGAGCTTGGCAAATAATTATCTTTGAAACTCTTTGCTCTGATTACACAATTTTCTGGAATTGTTATAACTTCTGAATATAGTGAATCTGATTTTGTAGGAGGCGATCCGTCTAATGTAAAATATATTTCTGTTGAATCTATTGAAGATGAAAGTGTGAGAATTTGTGGGACGGAATAAAATCCACCATCAATAGAAAAAGTTGGATCGGGTAAAATATTTTCAACTCCATCTGTAGAATTAAAATTTTCGGGAGTCGTCTCAACAAAAATATACCAATTGTCAGAGCCGTCAGGATATCGTCCATAAGATTTATCTGTGATTTGTTCTCCGTAAGTAATTTCGTCAATAGCAATTCCATCAGCAGAATACAATCCAATCTCTTCGCCACTTTTTGATAATTTAAAATTTGTATGTTTCCCTTGATTTCTATCATCTGCCCAGAATAGAACAAAATCATCAGTTTCTAAATTGATATTTTCATTAATTTTCCATTTAGTTTTGTCGCTTAAATCATCAGTTAAATAGTATCCATATAAATTAATCGTGCTATCACCGGCATTATAAATTTCTAACCAATCGGAATACTCGCCAAAATCAGGGTCTGCAATTGTGATCGAATTAGAAGCCATAAATTCATTTATGTATAAATCTTGTGAATAGGTTGGGAAAGATACAACCAACGATATAATAATTAGAAAAGATACTTTTTTAATCAAAATATATTACCTTTATTTTAAAATTAACAGTTTGCGAATTTGCCTGAAGTTTCCGACATCAAACATATAAAAATATATTCCCGAAGCCAATTGATTTCCGTAATTGTCAATTCCGTACCATTCAAATTCATATCTACCCGCTTCATAATTATTTTGGATATTATAAACAATTTTGCCTGTAATATCGTAGATAGAAAATTTAGCACTACACGATTGTGGAATATCAAAAGGAATAATTGTTGAGTTGTTAAATGGATTTGGATAATTCTGTTTTAAATCAAATTTTGTTGGAATATCTGTTTTTGTATTTATAGCAACTGCCGGGTTTATAAACAGATTGTAATTTACAGAATCATTCGTCGGTATCGTATCCGAATCAGTAATCTGTAGTTGGAAATTAAAGTTTCCGTCAACTTCTGGAATTCCCAATATAGAAGAAGAATCGGAATTTATTTCAAGTCCGGTTGGTAAAATTCCTGAAATTATTTCCCAAGAATATGGTGGGATTCCACCTTCCGATTCAAGTAAATAATTATATTCAACTCCAACAAATCCTGTATCAATTGTGGTAGTAATAATTTTTAACGGCTTATCAACTATCGGACCCAAAGTATAAAAATGTTCATTCTCATATCCATCATTATCTTTAGTTGTTACGGCATAATAATATGCGACACCCTGAAGAATATTATTATCTGTATAAGTTGAATCGTTAGTATTTGCAATTGGTGACATTCCGGTAAGTGATTCAAAATTACTATTTGATTTGTAAATATTAAATTGATTTAAATTACTGTTTATATCTTCAAAATTCCAATTGAGAATAACATTATGATTTTCTACTTTTGCGTTTAATTTATTAATAGGCAAAATTGGTGAAATCATTCTTCTCCAAACACCCGAACCAGCAGTTCCCAAATATAGCAACGAATGATCGGCAGACATTACCATTGTATTTGTCACATTATTTCCGTTTGTCCCGGGCTTTACATCTCCCAATCCGTCTGTCCATAATTCCCAAGAAACACCGGCATTCGAACTTCTATATATTCCACCTTCTTGTCCGGCTAAATAAATGATATCCGAATCATAATGATCCACAATAATTTTATAGAATTCTTCATTGATATCACCATTTCCATCTTTAAGCCCGTTCGTAATTTCTGTCCAACTTTCGCCACCGTTTGTTGATTTGATTACAGTTCCTTTAAATCCATCTATGCCTACACCTTCGTTTTCTCCATTTTTAGAACATGCATACATAATATCAGAATTTGTAGGATCAAAATCTATTGAAAAAACCCACTGTTCCGGTGGAATTCCTTCGTTCCACATTTCCCAATGTTCTCCAAAATCGGTCGATTTATTTATTCCATTGTAAGTTCCGGCATATACAATTTCAGGATTTTCAGGATGACATATAAGTGAAAAGACACCATCGTTTGTCCAACCAATGTTGCTCTCTTTCCAAGTTATTCCACCATCAACGCTCTTATAAATTCCTTGTGGAAATGTGCCAATCATCATTCTGGAATTATCCTCAGGATGAATTAGTAAGCTTGTATATTGATACATTGGACGGTCGTCCCACATCTGCCAAGTGACTCCCCAATTGCCAAATCCACTGTGTCCCATCCAATAATTATTATACCATTGATACAATCCGTAGCCCCGAGTTCCAGCATATAAGTTGTTATTTGAATTTATAAATAATGTTTTTATATCAAGTGAAGTAAGGCCATCGTTTATTGCCGTCCAATTTTGTCCACCATTATCAGTTGTATATATTCCGTTTTCACTACCGACATAAACTTTATTTTCATCCAAATTATCTATTGCAATACTCGTGATTTTTTTATTATACATTTCCCACATTGTGCCATTTATAGGATACCAAACATCGCCACCATTTGTAGAACGATAGACACCTTTTTCATAAATTCCAAGATATAAAATTTGTGAATTTGATTGACTTTGTGCCATTGCATAATAACCCTGTCGCAATGGATCATCAACTTTAAAACTTGTCATTCCAAAATTATTTTCTTGCCATGTTGCACCGTTATCATAAGATTTAAAAATCCCACCTGGATAAGCACTTGCGAAAATCACAGAATCATCTTCACAATCTTTTAATAATTGAGCAAAATAAATCGGCATATTAATTTTTGAATCACTTTCCCAAACAATAGATTTATCTGTTTGAATCGAACCTAAAAACAAACCGGCTCCTCTTGTATATGCAAAAAGTTTTTCTCCGGAAAGTGCAACACCGCCTAATGTTGTGTAAGAAAGTCCGCTACTTTTTTCCCAAGAATTACAAGTGTCAATTGTATAATAAACACCCGTCTCCGTTCCAATATAAATTATGTCAGATTGATTATTATAAAAAGAGATGCTTTTTATATTACCACTTGCTTCTCCAAGAATTCCACGATTTATATTTTCCCATGTGGTTCCGCCATTATCACTACGATATATTGCATTTACACTATCGGGATCAATTCCGGCAGATTCTAAAGTTGAAAACCTAAAATCAGATCCACCTAATAAATATATTCTATCAGAATTATTTGGATCAATTGTAAGATTATTAAATCCTATTTCCGGCAAACCACTTCCTATTGCGGAAATATCAAACCAAGAATCTCCGCTATCGGTTGATTTAAAAACGCCAGTTTCATGAAGTATAATATATATTGTACTTGAATCGGTTGGATCAATTGTAATTGTCAATGGAACTTTTGTGATTGAGTTATTAATATTAGTCGATATTCCATTTTGTATTTTGAATAATCCGCCTTCTTTTCCGGGACCGGTTAGTTTCATTGCCGATGCAAATATTCTATCGGTATTTGTTGGATCAATTGTTAGTGCCATAATTCTACGATATTCATTCCCGGCATTGAAATATTCTATCCAAGTTTCACCGCAATTTAAACTCTTATAAACTATCGGTTTTGTTCTATCAGCCAAGTAAATAATATCGGCATCATTTGGGTCAATTGCAATCGCAGAAGCAGAAAATGATTCCTCGTTCTCAAGTTTATTCCAAGTCATTCCTTGATTGGTTGTTTTATATGTTCCACCGCCCCAAACTCCGGCAAACATAATATTTGAATCTGATTGACTGACTGCAAATGAGTGTATATTTGTGAAATTAAAATACTCATTTAATTTATCCCAGCTATCGCCTTGATTTTCGCTTTTCCATAATACGGCACCACTTTCGCCAACAGATGTTGCATATAAATTGTTTGTGTTATTTTTATCAATAATGACTGAAGTTACGGCTTCTGCAGAATCAATTTCCAAACTTGTTTCCCAAGTATCACCACCATCATCTGATTTTCTAATCATTGTTTTTGTTTCAAATGGTTTACGACTATAGCCGGAAAAAACAATTTCCGAATTGTCAGGAACCACTGCTAACGAATAACTATAATCAATATCTGAAAGATGCAAAAATTCCCAATCGAAAGAATTGCCAATTGCATCACGAGTTCCTTTGAAAATTCCAAATCCATTATTCAAAGCATAAATCGTATTATCATCGCTTGATTGTCCCATTGCATAAATTGAAGCAAAATTAAAAGTTTCACTTTGGTACGGGTGATTTAGAGTATTCCATGAATTTCCATAATCACTGCTTTTATGAATATATGGAACATCAGAAATAAACCAAACATTATTTGGCTCAACAGGATCAACTAATAATTCATCAGAATAAGGATGAACGATACCTCCACTATTTAAAAATGTCCAATTTCGCCCATAATCATCTGTTCGAAAAGTCCCTTCACCAATCCAAGATGCAGAATATATTTTTCCGGGATCTTGCGGATCTGGTGCTAATAAATTTATACTTGTGGCAAGTATTCCATCATTTTTTTGAATCCAATTAGAACCATTATCTTGTGAATATGCTACACCACCTGATCCTGTTGGTAAAAACAATTCGCTTGGATTGTCAGGAGAAGATTGAATATTGGATAAATCAAATCGTCTAATTTCGTCAGGCAAATTTATCGAATAAAAATTATTTCCAATATCATCTGTGCAACATAACTGTTCACCGCCAGCAAGGAATAATTTATTTCCGTCAGACGATGCACCAAGCATACGAATTTGAGTCGCATCTAATCCTAATTCAGAATTCGGAGAAATAGATTTCCAGCTTGCACCGGTATCTTCACTGCAATATAACCATGGCATAGAAATCCAATTATTATAAAGCGGTCCTTCAGTAACCCAAACTTGATTAAGCTTTTTCTGGTTTACAATGATACTCCAAATAAATCTATCCTCTGTTTGTCCAAAATTAATTTCTTGCCAATTCCCACCGTCATCATCTGAATAAAAAATTTTCCCTTTATGCCAATCCAACAATTCAGTATCATTAATTCCTACAAAGATTTTTCCATTCCCCGCAAGTGCAATTGCAGAAACGCTACTTCCAATCGGAGCATCAATATTCCCTGTAATATTTGTCCAATCATCCCCACTATTTTCAGATTTATAAACCACAATTCCATTATTGCTAAATCTTGCACCGGCAATATAAATATTTTCTGCATCAAGTGGATCAATCTTTATCACTTGAGCGGAACATGTATCACCAAAACCGTTTGCACACTCTTGCCAATTTTCTCCACCATCAGTGCTTTTGGACAAATTGCTATAATTAGAAAATAAAATCGCTGGATCGGAATTACTTATTTCTAAATCACTTGCAGTAGAAGCATCAGGAAATTTTAAGAGATTCCAATTTCCTCCACCATTTGTAGATTTGTAAATCCCATTAAAAGCACCTACAGCATACACAATTGAGGAATTATTTGGGTCAATAACAATATCACTTATGAATCCACCGCCCGGACCATTTGTAATCATCCATTCATCGGTATTATTAAAAAAAAGTGGCTTTTTATATTCTCTGCTAAAAGAAGTTGCTTGAATAATTATTAGCAAAATTGCCAATACAATCAAGTTGTTTATTTTATTTTTCATTTTTGATTTCCTTTTATTTTATTTATTATTTGCTAAATACTAAATTTCATCAACTAATTTTTTAATTCGTTTTACCATTTGTTTTTTCATCTGTTTCTTATAAATCTCATCACGAAATTTTGGGATTTTTACGAGATAATATAAAATAGAATTAAATACTTTCACTTTGAATTTTGTTCGTAAAGATTTAAATATTCCCAATTTTTTATATGCTTTATAGTCGGCAACAAATGGAAATTTTAATGACCAGCGAATATGATCACGAAAAAGATTCATTCCGGCAACACCAAGAAAATTGTCTTCTCTTTTGAAATTTTGATTTGCAAATCGAATGGTTTTTTTTGCAGTTTCAGAAATCACTTTATCTAACTTTGCAGAATTATCATATTCGTCAGAAATAAAATCTACCAAATTTCCTCTATGAATTTGTGTCCAAGCATCAAAAATTTGTCTAATATCCGGAAGCTGATTTAACGGTCCCGAAACAATATAAATTATCTGTTTGCCAATAAATTGTGGAGCATGATTATTATAAAAACTTCTATCGTAAAACATTTTCCAACGAGCAGAAAAATATCTATCCTTAATTGTAGAAGCGAAAATTAGAATATCGGCTTTTTTAACCTTATTCTCAAAAAAATCATTATACTCATCGCTATTTTCGTAAATACAAGTATTGTCATAAGCACATTGAATACAACCCAAACAACCACCGGATATTTTGAGATTGTGAATATTCATCTCTTCAATATTCTCATTAAAATTTGCTTGGAATTGCTTTGTCATTTTTGATAAATTGCTTTCTCTATCTTGACTGTCTGTAATTATTAAAACCTTTTTTCCGTTTGTAGAAATTCTGTTTTTCACTTTATGGGGAGAATATTCTATAGCGTTATGATGAATTGGTAAATAATATTTTGTGACGGATAAATTATTTTCAATTGTATAAAAAATATTTTTAGCAAAAAGCATAAGTTGGTTTTGCCATTTTTTCTTAAAGATACTCCTCATACTTGCCGAAAAATAATCAATGAATTGCATCCCAAAATCTTCACAAATTGCTCTCATATAATTAGTCGCAGTATTATCATAAAAGTGAATTGATGTCATGATTAATGCAGAATATTTATTTTTGAAAGTGTCTTGCAAGTTTTTTTCTATAACTAATTCAATAAATAATTTCATCTGTGCCGGAATTAAAAATACATAAACAGGAATTGCCCAAAGAATCAAATCTGCTTTTTTTACTTTATCAATTATTTCATTAAATAGTTTTTCATTATTTTCTATTCGTTTTATATCTCGTGAAATATTCAGAATCTCATATTCATAATTAGGAAATTTTTTCTCTACAAATTTTGCATAATATAATGTTACACTTTGTTTGCCTTTCGGACTACCATTTAATATTAATATTTTTTTCATTTTATTCCCTTGAAAAATTTTCAATGTTAATATTACAATTAATTATTAACTTTTTCAATATAATTTATTCAAATAGAAATATTGCGGTTTGTAAACCTTTCATATATTTTTTATTATTTATTTGGAAAAAATTGTTATATTTAATGACTAAAAAAAAGGAATAATTATGAATGAATCTACCAAAAAATTAATCAAATCAAAAATTCGTACAATACCCGATTTCCCAATTAAAGGAATTTCGTTTCGTGATATTACAACTCTCTTAAAAGATGCGGAAGGATATAAAATAATCATTGACGATTTGGCTAACAGATATTCGGAAATGGATATTGATATTGTTGCCGGAATTGAATCTCGTGGATTTATTATCGGTGGAGCATTGGCATACGAACTCAATTTGCCATTTATTCCAATTCGTAAACCGGGGAAATTACCGGGAGAATTTATTTCGCAAGAATACTCATTGGAATATGGAACCAACACTTTACAAATTCATAAAGATGCAATTCAACCAAATCAAAAAATATTGTTGATTGACGATTTACTTGCTACAGGCGGATCGGCAAAAGCATCAATTGATTTAATAGAAAAATTAGATGGGATAGTAAAAGAAATTGCATTTATTATAGAACTACCGGATTTAAGTGGCAGAATATTTTTAAGCAATTATAATGTTTATTCCTCAGTAGAATTTTCCGGAGAATAATTTTATTTATCAATAAATTCGGTTATAAAATTATCATAATTCAATATAACTAATTCATGTTTTTCTACCTGAATTAAATTTTTAGATTTTAATTTGGAAAACATTCTTGAAACTGTTTCTCGAGATGTCCCCGACATACTGGCAAGAGTGTCTTGGTTAGGCAATTTACTAATTACAACGCCCTTATTTTTATATATTCCGGCATCTTCTGCAATCAAAAAAAGTGTGTTACATATTCTATGTTCGGCATCATTTAATGATAAACTTTCAATTAATTTATCTGCTCGTCGTAATCTTTGAGTTAAATTTTTCAGTAAGCGAATAGCAACATCGGGATATTTTTTTAAAATAAAATAAAAATCATCCCTATTAATAATTATTATTGTTGCATCTGATAGAGTAACAGCATTTGCAGATCTGCTTTCACCGTCTAATATCGACATTTCACCAAAAAAATCACCTTTTTGAATAATGGATAAAATAATTTCCCTTCCCATCTCATTAGCTCTGGTAATTTTCACTTCGCCTTCAATAATAAAAAATAACAAATCACCCAAATCTTCTTCAAATAAAATAATATTATCTTTCTGGTAGTGATTGGTTTTGAATAATTTCGAAATTGCTTCTAATGCACTATCAGGTAAATCTTCAAATAATATAATATTTTTTAATGTGGAGATATCCATTATTTTTTCTCCTTTTTGGTTTTTTGGTCCAGATCAAATCTATCTAAAATATTGGGGACAAGGTCTAAAATTTTATCAACTGTTTGGTCTTTTTTTCCCAATAATAATAATTTAGAAGAGTTCTTGTAAACTGAAATAATTGCCACCGGCTGAATATTTATTCCTCCACCAGCACCTTCACCATTTGCATTTTTATTATTATCTTGCCCTCCACCTGCACCGAATCCTATGGAAATTTTAGAAATGGGAATAATTGTTACTTCGCCAGCTTTTATAGGTTCGCCGATTACAGTTTCAGTTTTTGCTATCTCTTTTGCTTTTTCTAATAAGGTTTCAATTGTTTCATTAATCATCTATTTTACTCCTCTTTTTATATCTATTTACTTCTATCCAAGTTAACAATATTCTAAATAAAATACCATATAATTTCATAATAATTTTCAACTGAAGTTCTGTATCATATCGTTTATTGCAATAATCCCATGTTAAATTTATATTTTTTTCTTCTAAATTAATTGGTAAGGCATATAAATAACCTGATATTTTCCCCGTGTCCGCCGGATTAGAAAGTCCAATATTGGCATTTAATTTTGTTAGTTTTATTTGCATATGTTTTTTCCATATTATTAGAATATTTTTAATAAATAACTCCTTATAAAAATAAATCCGACTTTTATTCTTAATATATAGTAATTTAATTTTTGTAATTTTATTATCAGTATCTAATTTCTTATCATCTGTTTCTTTCTTATTTTTTCGGTTTATATCTTTTTTGCTCTCCAAAATTTGATCAGTTGACTTTTTGTTTTTGCTTTTCTTTTTTAATGAAATAGAAAATTTAATAGGAATATAAAATAATCGTATTAAAATTTGTAATCTTTTTTTAGTTTTCATTGATACCGATACGGACAGTAGATATTTTATCCAATAAATAGTAATGCGTCCATTTATTTTTTTATCGATAAATTCTCCATCTAATATGATTTTGAATTTTATAAATATTGTTAGCAGAAAAAATGCAATAATAAATAATATAAGATATAATAGAGAATATATAATAAACATAAAATTTATATTAAATCTTTTAATTTTGATTTAAAAAAATGATGAAGAAGCGACAAGACAATAATTCCTGTTATAAATGCAAAAAGAGAAGGGAATGTGTATCCAAAACTTACAACTCCTAAAGCCGTTCCACAAGCAGGCGGATGTTCCATATCAAAAATTGCCATAAAAAGCATTGCTGTTCCCACCGTTAATGAAAAAATTAAAAGCAAAATAATTGAACTTGATGCCGGAATTAATGTAAATAACATGCCGACTCCAATACCAATTAAATGACCGCCGATGACATTTCGTCTATTTGCCGTATAGCTCGTGGGAAGAATAAAAATAATAAAAGTAGTGGCACCAATGGAAGCTATCATCACAGTATTTTGTATATTAATAAATAGAGTAGCAATAAAAATCGATAATGTCGCAATAGGAATTTGAATCAAATAATGTTTCCATAATCGCTTAAACTTCTTATAGAAAGTAATATCCATTTTTTTTATGAGTACTCTATATTCCATACATCAAATATAAACAATTATTTCAATTTACTCTATATTTTTTTCAATTTTTGTATTAAGTTGTTTTTTATATATATTTCTTACATTTGATAAATATGAATAATATTTATCAGTTTGAAAATCAGGGAAACTCCAATTGAAAAAATGGAATCTTTTTTTGTAATATTCTAAAACAGTGTCGGCATATATTCCATCGCCAATATATGTTTTTTGTCGTCCGTATTTTACAGAAGCCATCACAAATTTATCTAAATCTAAATATCCCGGATCAATATTAATCATTCTGTTATTATCATTTGAATATTGTTTTTCAATTATATTTGTAATTATTTTAATTTCTGAAATATTTTCAGGGAAAATCATTTTTTCAAAACTAATAAATTGTCGAGATAAATTATTGCCTAATTCTTTTTCGTAATAATCTGTATATGTGAATGAAAACAAATTACTTGTAGAATCTATTTTGTCAAAGATATTAGAAATTTTATACATAAATTCATCATATCTATTAAATCTATTCGAATATAGTAATCCAATAATTAATTTTACAGGTTTGATTTTTGACATTTTTTATATCCTCAATCTGATATAAAAAAAATCGATAATAAAAATTACCGATCTCTTTGTTTATAAATATAAAATTTATTATTTGCCTTGTTCGTCCGGACCAAATCCAGGTATTTCTTCCATATTTGGCATAAAAACAATTTCAACTCTTCGATTTTGTGCTTTATGATATTTGGTGTCATTTGCAACTAATGGATCAAACATAGATGCACCACCTGCAGTTAGCATTGCGGGGTTTACACCATTTGTCTCTAATAATTTTACAACCTCTATTGCTCTTTGTGATGACAATTCCCAATTTGAAGGATATCGTTTTGTGTTTATTTTATCATTGTCTGAGTGTCCGACTACTAAAAAGTTTCTATCACCCAATGTTCTTAAAGTTCGTGCCAAATTTGCTAATGCAACTTTTCCGGCTGTCGATAAATAAGTTTTTCCCGGAGGAAATAAAATATCAGATGATAATGAAACAATCATTCTTCCATCTCTCATTACTACAGATAGTGTTCCTGCATCAATCATGTTTTGTAATTTTGCCATTACTTTTTTGAACTCGGCACTTCTCTTCTCTGCAGCTTCTTTCAATTTTTTTAATTCTTTAATTTGATCACTTAATTGCAATTTTTCTTCATTTAGGGTTGCTTTTTCTTCGTTTAAATTTTCCATTTCTTTTTTAATATTTTTACGATCAGCCAATAATACTCTTTTTTGTTTTTCTAATTTTGCTTTTTCTTCTTCAAGTTTCCCCATTCTTTCGGCCAAATTTGATTTGCTTTCGGATAAATCGCCAACTTTACCACCAAGTTTTTTCACTCTATCTTTTAATTGTTCGTTTTCCTTTGATGCTTCAATATAATTCTGATATGAAATATACATTTCTTTTTTAAGAATTGATATAGTGTCTTGGTAAGTGTTTATTAACTTGTCGTTTTGTTTTTCATTACTTTCTAATTCTTGTACTAATTTTGCATTTTTCTTTCTTTCCTTATTTAATTTGGAAACTACAGCATCATATTTGTCGTTTGAAACTAAAGCCATTAATCCGGAAATAGTTAGAATTACCAGCAAACTAATAATTAAAATTCTTTTCATTTTTTACTCCTTTTTTCTTTTTTAACCATTTTCAATCACCCAACAATATACGGATAATTTAATAAATTACAAAACATTTCTTTAATATTGGGAAAATTAAATTTATAAACTCAATATCATTTATTATGATTGTATTTTGTTAGAAAGTTGATTATTTTTGTGCCAATAAATTAATGTTATTATTAATATTTATGGAAAGAATAAAATGACAAGAAAAAATACATTACAAATATATTCACCAGGGTTAATGGAATATAAAATTGCTTGGGATAAACAAAAATATTTTCATTCCGAACGAGTGGGAAATAAAATTTCAGATACATTGATGATTTTGGAACATCCGAATGTTTACACACTTGGCAGACACGGGAATGATTCAAATATTATTGCGGAAAATGATTTCTTACAAAAACATAATGTTGAGATATATAATATAGAACGAGGCGGTGATGTAACATTTCACGGACCCGGACAAATTGTCGGTTATCCGATTTTTAATATAAAACAATTGCAGATTAGACCAAAAGAATTAGTTGAAAAGATAGAAAATATTATAATTGAATT
>JAYEHX010000194.1:0-8153 GCA_034659735.1 Fidelibacterota bacterium
ACCAATTCATCATGAATCTGCGAAACCATTTTAGATTTGATATTTTTTTTCAAGAATTCATCATTGATTTTTATCATCGCAATTTTAATAATATCCGCAGCTGTTCCTTGAATTGGCATATTGATTGCAACTCGTTTTGATGCCTCTTGTAATCGATGGTTTTTACTGTCAATATCTATTATCTGTCTTTTTCTGCCGAACAATGTTGCTACGAATTTACTCTGTTTTGTCTCTTCAATTGTTTTTTCAATATATTCTTTTACACCAGAAAATTTCTCAAAATAATTGTCTATTATCCATTGTGCATCCGGTATGGAAATTTTTAATTCATTGGAAATTCTATATGCGCCGGCTCCATACATTATTCCGAAATTCACTATTTTTGCAGTTCGCCTCATATCATCGCTGACATCTTTTAAATCAACTCCATATACAAGCGAAGCCGTGCTACTGTGGACATCAATATCATTTTGGAACGCTTCGACCAAGTTTTTATCTTTCGACATGTGAGCCATAATTCTCAATTCAACTTGACTATAATCGGCGGAGAGAATTTTCCAATCGGGTTTTTCTGCGATGAAAGATTTACGAATTTCTCTACCAACTTTTGTTCTTATTGGAATGTTTTGGAAGTTGGGATTTGTCGAACTTAGTCGTCCGGTAATAGCCACAGTTTGATTGAATGAAGTGTGAATGCGATTTGTAATTGGGTTCTTTAATTTTGGCAGTGCATCAACATAAGTCGATTTTAATTTTATTAATTTTCTATGTTCTAAAATTAACTTTGGCAGTTCATGTTTATCTTTTAATTTTTCTAAAACGAATTCATTTGTAGAATATCCGGTTTTTGTTTTCTTGATTATTGGTAGTTTTAATTTTTCAAAAAGTATATAACTCAACTGTTTTGGACTTTTAATATTGAAGTGTTCATCTGCTAATTCATAAATATCTTTTTGTATTTTCGCTAAATCTGTTGTTAAAGAAATAGACATTTGGTTAAGAAAATCTACATCGACAAACACACCATTTTTCTCCATTTGAATCAATACATCAATTAAAGGAATTTCAATATCTGTTAATATCTTGTTCAAGTTTTCTTCATCTATTTTTTTTCTCAATACATTGTATAATTGGAATGTAATATCGGCATCTTCACATGCATAAAAAGAAATTTTCTCCAATTGCACCTTTTCCATTGTGATTTGCTGACCTCTCTTTTCTCCAATTAAATTTTCTATCGGTTGCATTTTATAGTTCAGATATTTATCTGATAAATTATCGAGTTTGTAAGAGTAGATGTCCGGATGCAATAAATATTCCGCCACCATAGTATCAAACTCAATTCCATTTAATTCAACATCATAATTTGATAGAACTATTGCATCATATTTAATATTTTGTCCGACTTTTTTTATCGTTGAATTTTCTAATATCGGTTTCAATTTTTCAAATACAAATTGAATATCGTCATCTGCAAACAATTCATTTTCCTTATTGAAAAAATCGAGCGGAATATAAAATGCTCCCCACTCTTTCCAAGAAAACGACATTCCTACAATGTGAGCCAAATGCGGATTTTTGTTATCCGTCTCCGTATCAAAAGAAAACAATTTTTGTTTGTTAAGATTCTTAATGAATTCATCTAATTTTTCATTTGTATCGATTGTCTGATAATTTTGTTTTTGTTGAATAGTTTCTTTTTTTTCTTCAATATTATTCTCAAGATTTAACTTATCAATCAGCGAATAGAATTCCATAGTTCGCAAAATTTCGATGAGATTTTCATTATCGTATTCGCTAAATTTTACATTTTCCCATGCGACATCAATTTCTACATTTGTATCAATGATAACTAATTTTTTACTTAATTCTGCAAGTTGTTTATTCTCCAATAATCCATTGCGAATTCGTGCATTGGTCTGCTTCTCTGCATTTTCAAAAATCGTTTTGAAGTCGCCATATTTATTTAATAATTTTACAGCCGATTTTTCACCTATGCCGGGAACACCGGGGACATTATCGGAAGCATCGCCCATCAAGGCGAGTAAGTCAATTATCTGATTTGGTTTAATTTTCCACTTCTCTTCAACCGCTTTTTTGTCATAAATTTTCAACTCTTTTTTTCCGGTCGCAGGTGAATATAAAAAAATATTCTCATTGATAAGTTGCATAAAATCCTTGTCGCCCGAAACAATAAAAACATCTAAATTTTCTTTTTCGCCTTCTCTCGCCAAAGTTCCAATAATGTCATCAGCTTCAAATCCGGGCTGTTCTAAAATGGGAATATTCATCGCTTTAATAATATCCTTTATCCAGCCAATTTGAGGTCGCATTTCATCAGGCATTTTTTCGCGAGTTGCTTTATAATCCGCATACATTTTATGGCGAAAAGTTTTCTCTTTAGAATCGAATACAACTGCAAAATAATTTGGTTTTTCGTCATTTATGATTTTCAAAATTGAAGTCATAAAACCGTAAGTTGCACTCACATGTTTTCCGGTGCTGGTAATGAGCGGATTACGAATCATAGCAAAATGAGCACGATATGCAATCGCCATTCCATCTATTAAAAATAATTTTTCTTTATTAATATTTACCTCGCTTTTGTTAAGAACGGTTTATTATCAAGTGATAATTTTGATATATTATTTCCTCTAATTACATTTATAAAATAGCAATTTTTTCTAACATATCAAAGTTTTACTTAACCGTTATTATATTTTACTATTTTTACTTTCAAATCCCATATTTAATCTCTGCGTCTCAGCGTCTCGGCGGTAAGGTTTTTTTCAAATACCATATTTAATCTCAGCGTCTCGGCGGTAATATCTTTCCCATATTTAATCTCTGCGTCTCCGCGTCTCAGCGGTAATATCTTTCCCATATTTAATCTCAGCGTCTCAGCGTCTCAGCGGTAATATCTTTCCCATATTTAATCTCAGCGTCTCAGCGTCTCAGCGGTAAGGTTTCCACCAAATTCAAATACCATTCTTTCTTTTTTTACCGGATGGTTTATCGCAAGCGAGTAGGAGTGAAGTGCAATTGCTCTATCACCAAATTTTATTTTTGAACCATAACGAAAATCGCCGAGAATTGGATTGCCATGATTTGCAAACTGAACTCTAATTTGATGATGTCTGCCTGTGATTAAATCTATTTTTATTTTTGAGATATTGTTTTTATACTCAATTAATTTATATCTTAATTCGGACGGTTTTCCATTTTGATTAATTTTACTTGTCACACCATTGCGAAGTATGTTGTCTTTGAGTGTTCCGGTTTCAGGAATTTTTCCTTCTACAAGAGCAACATATTTTTTGTCAATTGTTTTTTCTCTAAACTGTTTCGATAATCGTGATGCAGATTTTGATGTTCGTGCGAAAACAATTACACCCGATGCAGGACGATCGAGTCGATGAACTAATCCAAGATATACATTCCCGGGTTTATTATATTTTTCTTTGATATACTGTTTTGCAATTTCTAATAATGTTATATCGCCTGTTTTATCGCCTTGAACTAATAATCCTGCAGGTTTATTCACAACGAGTAAATGATTGTCTTCATATATTATGTTTTCTAATTTTTTCATTCGATTGTTTTTTCCATTAATATAAACATTATAGAATAAGAAATTTCATTTATATAAACAATTTATTTTTTTAACAAATAAATGTTTCTATAGATAATAGAAAATATAAATGTTATATTTGCAGGAGAAAAAAAGTGAGGTAATTTATTTTACATCTTGGAGAATTTGCGGCACTTGGAGCTGCTTTGTGTTGGACAACAGGATCGATGTCTTTTGAATTTGCAGGAAAAAGAGTTGGATCACTTTCGGTAAATCTGATTAGAATGGTTTCCGGTGTTTTATTATTGTCGATTTTTACATATTTCACAAGAGGAAAATTTTTGCCGACTGATGCATCTTTGCATTCGTGGATTTGGCTCAGTTTGTCGGGACTCATCGGATATGGAATTGGAGATTTACTTCTTTTTGAGGCATTTGTAGTTGTAGGTGCGAGAATTTCAATGTTGATTATGTCATCGGTTCCGATATTTACCGCATTAATAAGTTTAGTTTTTCTTGGTGAAACAATGTCAATAATAGAGATTTCGGGAATGTTTTTGACTCTGATTGGGATTGTGATTGTTATTTTGAATCGCAAAAAAAAAGATGATTCTGAAGAGAAAAAGAAAAAATATTTGCTTGGAATATTATTAGCTTTTGGTGGATCACTTGGGCAGGCAATAGGATTAATTCTCAGCAAATTCGGTATGCAGGATTATAACGCTTTTTCTGCATCACAAATTAGAGGATTTGTTGGTATAATAGTTTTTACGATATTATTTATGATATTTGGTAAGAAGAAAAATTTGCAGAAATCTTTCACTAATGTGAAGACAATGATCGCAATAAATGTTGGTGCAATTTCAGGTCCATTTCTTGGTGTTTCTATGTCGCTTCTTGCGGTTCAAAACACCAAGGCAGGTGTTGCTTCAACAATTATGGCAATAGTGCCACTTTTAATTATTCCACCTGCGATAATATTTTTCAAAGAGGAAGTAAATTTAATAGAAATAGTTGGAGCTGTGATTGCTGTTTTTGGTGTTGTGCTTTTCTTTGTTTAGAATTAATATAGATTTCTTATTTTTGACAAAAAAAAAGTAGAAAAAAACTTGCATAAATAAAAAAATAAAATTAAGTTATGTGCAAGAGGAAAAAGGACGAACCTTTTTCAGAAAATGTTAACTAAAAAGAGGAGAAAGTATGAAAACTACTTTGAAACTGATTGGAATTTTTGGTCTAATCTTGGCATTGCCTTTGATGGTTTTTGCCGGTGATTTGTCGGAGAATTTTAATGACAGTACCTTAACTGATTGGGGTACACATGGCGAGGCAAGTGGATGGACGACATATTCAATTGATACTACGGGTGGTAATAACGGAACTGCTGCGATGAAATTAGATGATGGAGGATGGGGTTTTTTAGCAAAGAGACCTATAACTGCTACAATCGGAACAAAATTTAAAATGACTATACTTATTAAAACTAATGCTATTGATGATGGTCAAATCTTTGTAAATGTTGAAGACATTGATGGATCTGATACTAAAGTTGCAATATTCGACACAAATTATACTACAATCACTATTGTCGGCACAGCTGTGAATGACAGTGGTTATATTCGTATTGCCGGTTCAAGTGCTGGTGGTGCTTGTGAAGTTTGGGTTGATGATGTAAACTTCGATGATAATACTGACACTTGGATTGATATTAGTGAAGCAAGAGCTCACGCCGATGGTGACACAGTTACTATTCAAGGAATCGTAACCGCAACAGAAATGGGCGTTCTATTTTATATGCAAGATGATAGTGCCGGAATGACTATTTATGATAGTGGTACTTATAGTGCAGTTACACCTGGAGACAGAGTATTATTAACAGGTGACTTGATGACATATCATGGTTTGCGTGAATTGTCACATATTTCTTCTTACACAATAATTAATAGTGGACTTGAATTACCTACCCCAAAAGAAATTACAGCTGATGAATTAGATGGTGAAAAATATGAAGCAGAATTGGTAAAAGTAAGAAATGTATCTTTAGTCAGTGGAACTTGGCCGAGCGAAGGTTCTAGTACAAATCTTACAGCTAATGATGGTAGTAGTGATTTTACTTTCCGTGTTGATTCTGATACAGATGTTGATGGTAGTAACGAACCAAAATGGCCTTTAGTTTCTTTAACAGGTATCGTATGTGATTATGATGGTGCACAGATTATACCAAGAAAAATAGAAGATATTGAAGAATTGAATATCAGAATCAATGAATTCTTAGCAGAAAATGATGCAACAATTGCAGATACAAGTGGAGATTTTGCTGATTATATTGAAATTATAAATCTTGGAAGTGGTGCAACTGATATTGGTGGAATGTTTATTACTGATGATTTAACAGATCCAACAATGTGGCAAATTCCTACTTCAGATCCTACTGCTACAACAATTCCAGCCGGTGGATATATTAAACTATGGGCAGATAAAGATACACTCGAAGGAATTCTGCATGTCCATGTTAAATTAAGTGGTGATGGTGAACAAATCGGTTTATATCGTAGTGATACAACTGTAATTGATACATTATCTTTTGGTGCACAGGCAACAGATATTTCTTATGGTCGTCTTCCTAATGGAAATGACAATTGGGAATTTATGCCACCAACTCCAGGATATACAAATATGGAATGGCCTGCAGACCTTATGTTCTCAGAATATGTTGAAGGTTCAGGACAAAATAAAGCACTTGAAGTTTATAATCCAAGGACAGACACAGTTAATTTAGGTAATTATATTATAAAAGGTTCTCATAATGGAGATAACGATTGGAATTATGCAACTTTCGATTTTCCAAGTGTAGAATTGGCTCCGGGTGAAGTTTATGTTTTGGCAACAACAGATGCTGATTCTGCAATGAAAGCAAAAGCAGATACACTAATGGCATATGGTACAAATAAAATTGTATATTTTAATGGAAATGATGCAAGAGCACTGTATTATAGTATTATTCAACTTGATGTAATCGGAAAACCTGATGAAGATATTTACTGGGATGTCGCTGGAGTTTCTGGTGCTACTGCTGAATATACATTAATAAGAAAATCAACTGTTACCTCAGGAAATACTGATTGGGCATCTTCCGCAGGAACTGATAAAGGTGATTCTGAATGGGAAATAATGCCACAAGATATGTTCTTATATCTTGGTTCTCATCCGCATACAGATTTTACAGCTCCATTTGTAGAAGGAGAGGTATCTGAAGATGCATTGATTCAAATTAGATTTAATGAAGAAGTTGATTCTGCACAAGCTCTTGATGTTGCAAATTACACTGTAGATGGTACTACACCAACTTCTGTGACAAAACTTAATGATGTTGTCTATACTTTAGATGCAGGAACGATGACTCCAAATACTGATGTTCAAGTAATCGTTAGCAATATAACAGATATGATTGGATTAAATACTGCTTCAGATACTATTATTACTCAATATCTAACAATGGATACAACAGCTTCAGCAGATAATTATCTATGTGAATGGGAAACAGAATTAGGTCTTGGTTGGTGGGCTCCAACTGGTTCGGGTTCTACATATGGAATTGATGGATCTTCTAGTTTTAGTATGTCATCTGACTTTGCATATGAAGGAACACAATCAGCAAAACTTGATATTGTTGATGATGCAGGAACCTCAGGCGGTTGGTTTGTTCGTGAATATAATGCAACTCAAGATCTTGTTCCGGCTGATTCAAAATATTATCTATATTTAAAAGCAAACACTCCCGATGTTCAAGTAAGAATAGTAATTGATGATGAAGGCACAGGCGGTGATGGTGGTTATGAAGTTTCCAGATGGTTTGATATTACAGCTACAGGCGATGATTGGCAAGTAATTTCATTAGACCTTGCTAATGATCCTGTTTATGGCTGGGTAAATGGTGATGGAGTAATTGGATCAACTGATAATGTAGAATTTAGTTCACTACAATTTCAGTGTAAAAAAGATGTAGATGCAGTAATTTATATGGATATATTAACTGAGAGACCTGCAGGAACAAATGCAGTGACTTCAAGTAATCTTCCTGAAAAATTTGCACTACACCAAAACTATCCAAACCCATTCAATCCTACAACAAACATTAAATTTGATCTTCCAAATGCAATGGATGTTCAACTCGTAATCTATGATATTATGGGTAGAAAAATAACAACACTTGTTAATAATCATATGGAAGCAGGATATAAAAATGTTGTTTGGAACGGAACAAATGATTTTGGTAGTAGAGTTTCCAGTGGTATCTATATTTATAGAGTAATCGCAGGACAAAATATCAAAACAATGAAAATGTCTTATATAAAATAATTATATAGAATAATAATTATATAAGAAAAAAAATCTGTTGTCAGTCGTTTGATTGGCAACAGATTTTTGTTTATACAGGATTATTAATAAAAGTTTATCAAAATTTATAAGTAATTCCCAAACCAAAAACTTCTTTAAATTGTGTCGCTGGTCCAGTTTTATCAATTGTTCCATCATTATTCGTGTCCTGTGGAATATCAATATCATCATCATAAATTAAATT
>JAYEHX010000195.1:0-18779 GCA_034659735.1 Fidelibacterota bacterium
CAAAGACGCAAAGATGCTAAGATGCTAAGGTGCAAAGAATGTTTCTCGCAAAGACGCTAAGGTGCTAAGAATGTTTCTCGCAAAGACGCAAAGACGCAAAGATGCTAAGATGCTAAGGTGCAAAGAATGTTTCTCGCAAAGACGCTAAGGTGCTAAGGTGCTAAGTGTTTTTTAGTTTTTATATTTTGTGCTTTTGTGAGAGAGACAATCATACATAAATTCAACAAATACAAAAAAACATTTGTAATATGAAAATATTATTGTATATTACTTTGCTATTACGGAAATTGAATTGAAAAGGGATAATGTTAGAGCAATTAAAAGAGAACCTTGAAGGTATATTTAAAAACCTACGAGGGCAAGGGAAAATAACTGAGAAGAATATTGATGACACTTTGAGAGAAGTGCGACGAACTTTGTTAGAAGCAGATGTTAATTTTTCTGTTGCCAAGAACTTTATTGCTCGTGTAAAAGAGAGAGCCCTGGGTGTAATTGTAATTAAAAGCATTTCTCCCGGACAACAAGTCATAAAGATTTTTCACAGTGAACTTGTAAAATTATTAGGTGAAGAAAATGTTCCGTTGAAATTAGATGGATTGCCTCCAAGTGTGATAATGGTTGTTGGATTGCAAGGTTCAGGAAAGACAACATTGGTTGCAAAATTAGCAAAGCATCTGAGAGATCAAGGTAAACGACCAAAAATGGTGGCAGCAGATGTTTATCGTCCGGCTGCAATAGAACAACTTGAAAAATTGGGAAAACAAATATCAATTCCGGTCTATAGTAAAGGCAGAAAGAAACCTGTAAAAATCTGTAAAAATGCTATAAAAGATTCTAGAAAAGATGATACGAATGTAGTGATTTTAGATACTGCAGGCAGATTGCATATTGATGAAGAGATGATGAAAGAGTTGCAGAATATTAATGAAGCGGTTGAGCCGAATGAGATTTTATTTGTAGCTGATGGAATGATTGGACAAGATGCGGTGAATGCTGCAGAAAAATTTAATTCGATGCTTCCAATTTCTGGAATTGTTTTGACAAAAATTGATGGAGATGCAAGAGGTGGAGCAGCACTTTCAATTCGTGAAGTTACAAAAAAACCAATTAAGTTTGTTTCTGTCGGAGAAAAAATATCTGATTTGGAACAATTTCATCCGGAAAGATTTGCAGGCAGAATATTAGGAAAAGGTGATATCGTTTCACTTGTTGAAAAGGCACAAACGGCAATTGATGATAATGAAGCAGAAAAACTTGAAAAGAAATTTAGAAAGAATCAATTTGACTTATTGGATTTTCAAAAACAGTTAAAGATGATAAGGAAGTTAGGTCCGCTATCGTCATTATTGGAAATGGTTCCGGGTGCATCAAAATTAAAAAATGTTGATATAGACGAAAAGCGAGTTGATAATATTGAAGCGATAATGAATTCGATGACAATAAATGAGAAAGAGGTACCAAAGATTATTGGTGCAAGTAGAAAGAAGAGAATAGCAAGAGGAAGTGGTTTAGAAGTAGTAGATGTAAATCGGCTATTAAACCAATTCAAGCAAATGAAAAAAATGATGAAAAATATGAACAAAATGGGATTTGGAAAAAAGAGTTTAAATCAAATGCCATTAAGAAAGCAATTTTAGAGGAGGATTAATTTGGCAACTATTATGCGACTTACACGGACAGGCAGACGAAATCGACCTTATTACAGAATAGTAGTAATGGATTCACGAAAGCGTCGCGATGGTCGTTATATTGAAAAAATTGGAACTTACGATCCAATCAAGAAAGATGATAATGTAAAATTTTCAGAAGAACGAGTTCAACATTGGTTGGGGCAAGGAGTTCAATTATCTGACACAGTTAGAAGTATATTATCTAACCATGGTCTTTTGTTGAAGAATCATTTGAATAAAACAAGTTTCAATGATGGTATTAAGAAAATGGAATTGGAAAAATGGGAAATGGCACAGGCAGAGAAAAAGAAACGAAAAGAAAATTCAAAAAAAGTAAAAACAGAAGCAAAATCAGATGAGAAAAAAGAAGATGATTCAAAAGAAGAATCTTTAGAAGCAAAAGCTACGGATGATAGTAGTTCAGTTGAAGAAAAACCTGTTGAAGCAAAATCTGATGCTAAAGATGCTGAAGAGAAAAAAGAGGATTCGGAAGTAAAGGAAGTTGAAAAAAAAGAAGTAGCTCCCAAAGAAGAATCCAATGAAGAAAAAGACGATAAAACAAATGATAATGAGACAGAAAAAGAAACAGAAACAGAAAAGGATTAATGAATTAGAAAAATGGAGAGGTAATTATGAAAGAATTTGTTGAGTACATTGCAAAGCAATTGGTTGACTATCCTGAAGATGTTGAAGTAAAAGAAGTAGATGGTGAAAATAACATTATCTATGAATTGTATGTAAAACAACCGGATTTGGGTAAAGTAATTGGTAAAAGAGGCAGAACTGCACAAGCTATGCGTACTTTATTAACTGCTGTATCAGCTAAAACAGGTCAAAAAAGATGTTCTTTGGATATTGTTGATGACAATCCAAGAGAAGAACAAGCAGAAGAACAAGAATAAGTTTATAAATTATTATGCCCTTTAAGATTGTAGGCAAAATTATTAAGCCGTATGGTCTTAAGGGCAACTTGTTAGTCAAAAGTGAATATTTAACTTTTGATGAATTTAGTTCTTTGAAAAATTTATTTATTGGTGATAATGATAAGCCAGATAATGTTTTTAAAATAGAATCTGTGAGTGTTCACAATTCTTTTTTTAATGTAAAACTGCAAGATTTTAATTCTATTGATGAGATAAAAAAGATTGGAAAAACAAATATTTTTTTATCTGATGAAGAGTTTGAAAAAATAAGCAGAAAAAAAGATAAAAAAGTTGAAAATTTTATTGGCTTTGAAGTATTTGATAATAATAGAAATAGGATAGGAGAGGTTATATCATTAGATGATTATCCTGCACAGCAAATTTTAACTGTTGTTAAAGAAGATAATAAAGAAATTATGATTCCGTTTGTTAAAAATTTTATCAATCAAATTGATGGTGAAAAAAAAATAATCACTATTAATCTTTTGGAAGGGCTGTTAGATGATTATTGATATTTTGACTACATTTCCGTGGATGATTGAACCGATAATTGAGAGCAGTATTCTCAAGATTGCTTCTGAAAAGGAAATTGTAGTTTTTAATGTTATTGATATTCGAGAATATTCCAAAAACAAACACAAGAATACTGATGATGCTCCTTTTGGTGGAGGCGAGGGAATGATAATGTCACCACAGCCGTTGTTTGATACTATTATTGATGTTCAAGACGGTTTAGAAAAAATCATATTTCCAACACCTGACGGGATTATATTTGATCAAGTCATGGCGAAAAAATTATCGAATGAAAAACACCTCGTTTTTGTATGCGGACATTATAAAGGTATAGATCAGAGAGTAAGAGATAATTTTAAAATGGAAGAGATATCGATTGGTGATTTCGTTTTGACAGGTGGAGAAATTCCTACTTTAGCAATGGTAGATTCGATTGTCAGATTGATTCCCGGAGTTATTAATAATATCAAATCTGCCGAAAGTGATTCGTTTTCACAACCATTATTAGATTGCCCTTGGTACACCAGACCGGATAGTTATGAAGGGAATAAGGTGCCGGAAGTGTTATTAGGTGGGAATCATAAAAAAATTGATGAATGGAGACAGAGTAAGCGAGAAGAAAAAACAAAAAAACTTAGACCTGATTTATGGAAAAAATATATCGAAATGGAATATATATCACAAGACAACACAAAAGAACAGGAATTTAAAATAAATAAAAAAAGTAATTAATTTATAAATAGAAATATAAAATATGAGATTGGAGAGAAAAATGGATAGAGTAAGTAATGCAACAAAGGAATATATAAGAAAAGATATTCCAAGTTTTCGTGCCGGTGACACACTTGCAGTCACAATAAAAATCACAGAAGGTGAAAAAACAAGACCTCAGGAATTTAAAGGTATTTGTATTGCAAGAAAAGGTTCAGGCACAGATGCGACTTTTATGGTGAGAAAAATTTCTAACGGAATTGGAGTAGAGAGGGTTTTCCCTGTTAATTCGCCAAAGATTATTAGTATTAAAAAATTAATTTCCGGTGATGTACACAGAGCAAAACTATATTATTTGCGGGGCTTAAAAGGTAAAAAAGCAACTAAAGTAAAAGAATTGAAAAAGAAATAAAAAAAACTTGTAGATTAATAATTATTATTATATCTTACGATGCTTTTTTGGCCTGGTAGCTCAGTCGGTAGAGCAGGGGACTGAAAATCCCTGTGTCACTGGTTCAATTCCGGTCCGGGCCACAAAAACTCCTTCTTAAAGAATGGAGTTTTTTTGTTTATGTTAGAAATTTTAAAAAAAGTATTTTTAATTTTATCATTGATTTTTAGAAAAAAAATGAATAAAATAACAGATTATATAAATGGGAGATTATGGCAAAAAAAATAGTAATAGCGAATCAAAAAGGGGGAGTTGGTAAAACGACAACTGCGATTAATTTGGCAGCATCAATTTCTGCAATGGAACATAAAGTTTTAGTTATAGATATTGACCCGCAAGCAAATGCTTCTTCAGGTTTAGGAATTGATGTAAATAAGGTGGAAAACACAATTTATGAGGTTCTTATAGAAGATTTGGAAATAAAAAAAACAATTGCTAAAACATCATTAAATTATCTTGATGTTGTTCCGGCACACCCAAGATTAGTAGGTGCGGAAGTAGAATTGATAAACATGATTGCAAGAGAGACGAAACTGAAAAAAGCAGTTAAGTCAATAGAAAAGGATTATGAATTTATTTTCATTGATTGTCCGCCATCATTAAATGTGTTAACAATAAATAGTTTTGCTTGTGCGGATACTGTCTTGATTCCAATTCAATGTGAATATTTTGCATTAGAAGGATTAACACAATTGCTAAACACCATTCGATTAATACAGAAAAATATTAACAAAAAACTTGATATAGAAGGTGTTGTTTTAACTATGTACGATTCACGATTGAACTTAAGCCGTTTAGTAAAAGAGGAAGTAGAGCAATATTTTGGAGATAAAGTTTATAAAACCGTTATTGACAGGAATGTTAGATTGGGTGAAGCACCGAGTTATGGAAAACCAATTATTACATTCGATATAAATTCGTCGGGAGCACGAAATTATATGCAATTAGCAAAGGAATTTATTAAAAATGGCTAATAAAAAATTAGGTAGAGGTATAAGTGCATTAATTCCTGATTTGAAAGAGATTCAATCAGATTCTACTACAAAAGAAATTCAGATGAATATGATAGAAATTAACCCTCTGCAACCAAGAAGAGATTTTAACGAAGAAGAGATGAATGAGTTGGTCGATTCTATTAGAGAAAAGGGAATTATTCAACCGATAACTGTTCGATTTATAGATGACCATTATCAACTTATCGCAGGTGAAAGAAGATTTCGTGCTTCTAAAATTTTAAAATTAAGTACAATTCCTGCTTACATTATTGAATTAGATTCTGATGAAGAGCTGATGGAACTTGCATTAGTAGAGAATATTCAAAGATCAGATTTGAATTCTATTGATGAAGCTATGGGATATTCGCTTTTGATTAACAAATACAATATCAAACAAGATGCAATTGCAAAAAAAGTTGGAAAAAAACGATCTACCATTACAAATAGTTTGCGACTATTAAAATTGCCACAAGAGATTCAAAACAGTTTGAGTTCAGAGAAAATCACATCCGGTCATGCTCGTGCTTTGTTATCAATGAAAGATGATAAAAAAATATTAAATTTATGGCGAAGAGTAATAAATAATGAATTAAGTGTGCGAGCAACGGAAGAGTTAGCAAAAAAAATTAATTCTCACAAAAAAGACACATCACATAAAAAGAGTGAAACAGAAGAGGATATTCATCTTAAAAAATTAGAAAATGATTTACAAAAAAAATTTGGAACCAAGGTGAAAATTAAAGAGAAAGGAAAAAACGGCAAAATTGAGATAATGTTTTATTCTTCTGATGACCTTGATAGATTAATAAAATTATTTGATAATATTAAAGAGCAATAAAAAAAATAAGATGAAAAATACGAAATACACATTATTATTTATGTCATCAGACAATCCAAGAAATAAAACTATTGATTTTGGTAGGAAAACATTTTTATTTCTAATTAGTTTTTTATTAATTGCATTTATTGGATTTGTTATTTATAATATGATTTATATTCCGAAAGTTATAGAATACAAAAATAGTCAAAATTCTATAACAATAGATGAAAAAAACAAAAAATATCAACAATTATTGAAAGATTTTGCGAGAATGAGGGCGATGAATGATTATGTGCAAAATATAGTTGGAATATCTGAGGAGGGAAATGCTGGTATTGATTCTTTGATTATTAATGATACAAATAGTGTAGATGATTTTCAGAATAATATAGTTTCTATTTATAATATTCCTACCAAGGCACCAGCAAGTGGAATGATCGCTCAGGAGTACAGAGATGACAATATTTTTGGTAATAAATCACATACAGGTATTGATATTTCAGGAAAAAAAGGAGATCCAATTGTTGCTTCTGCTAATGGATTAGTAGTTTTTTCCGGTTGGACAGACGATTTAGGGAATTTGATTATTATTGTTCATGATAATAAATTTGTGACTGTGTATGGACATAATAGTAAAAATATAGTTAGTGAAAGGCAATTTGTAACGAAAGGACAATTGATTGCTTTGATGGGAAGTTCAGGTTATAGTTCTGGTACACATTTGCATTTTGAAATATGGGAATATTCTGAAGCAAAAGATCCAAGAGAATTTATAGTAGAATATCAAAAAGAAAAAGAAAAAGAAAAATAAAATATAAAAGGGGTAAATAATGAAAGAGAAACCAAGTTATACAATCATTAGCGAAGATACTATTATTCAAGGTAATGTTAAAGTTAAAGGAAATGTAATGATAGCCGGTATTATCAATGGAGATATAAATGCCGGAAATTCAGTGCGAATTGCTCAGGGCGGAAAGATTAAAGGAAATGTGAAATCAAAAGAAGTTTATTTAAACGGAGAGGTTACACAAGGAATTACTGCACAACAAAAAGTTGAATTAGGTCCACAAAGTATTTTGACTGGCGATTTAATTTCACGAACAGTAGTTGTAAAAGAGGGAGCAAAAATAATGGGCAAGTGTGAAGTAAGCGACCAAAAAAGTCCTGTAGTGAACAAATAAGAAAAATACTTCAAATAGATATATAAAAATAATCTTGGAGAATTAAATGGAAGTAAAATTAGATAAGCTCATAGAGAAAATTAAGAAAGAAGGTGTTGTATCCGGCGAAAAAGAGGCAGATACAATTATTAAAACTGCTAAAGAGACCGCAAAAAATGAATTAGCAACTGCGAAAAAAGAGATAGAAAAGCAGAGAGAAAAATTAAAAAAAGAAATTGACGATTATAAAGTAAATGCAAATAATTCTATTAAACAATCTGCAAGAGACACTATTATTTCTGTTAAAGATGAAATTAAAAACATGTTTAATAATACTTTGGACAAGAAAATTATTAAATCATTTGATGAAGATTTAATGAAAAATATGATTTTAGAAATGGCAACAAGTTGGGCAAAAGGAAAAGATATTGAAGTTATGACTAATGGTGTTGATGTCGATAAATTACAAAGTATGATAACCGCAGAAGTTAAAGGTAATTTAGAAAATTCAATTGAAATAAAACTTGATAAGAAAATTTCTCATGGATTTAAAGTTGGTATAAAGGGTGAAGAGATGTATTATGATTTTACTGATGCGAGTATTCTTGAATCCTTAAAATTATATTTAAATCCAAAATTGAATAAATTGTTAAGTTAAAAAATAAAAGTGAAAAGAGAGAATTGTAATTATGGATAAATATTATTATTTTGCAGCACAATTACCGACACTGTTTTTTAAACAGAAAGATTTTATGTCTGAAGAATATTTTCTAGAAGAGGCAAAAAAATGGTTAGGCAAAAAAGATATTACGATAATTGTTAATGTGAAATTAAGTCAATTCAAAATAAAGAATGAGAAATTATCGTTTCTTAAAAAATGGTTAAATTTTGAAAATGAATTACGAAGTGAGATTGTAGAATATAGAAAATCAAGATTACAAAATCATCAATTTAATTCAAAAATATTTTCTACATCTTTACTGAATGATAAATCGCCATTAGAAATTGAGAAATTATTTTTAAAGTTGAGATGGGAATATATTGAAGATATGAAAGTGGAGCATTATTCAGATTTACAATTTTTAATATTATATTTTTTACAGTTACAGATTCTCACAAGATTGAGTTCATTTGATGAAGAAATTGGAAAAGATAATTTTTCAGAATTGATAACATTAGAAGAAGATGAAGAAGATGAAAATGAAAATATAAATGCAAATGAGAATTAATAAAACAATATTGAGGTAATAATGGATAAAAAAGTAATCGGTATCATAAAGGGAATAAGCGGTAACATGATTAATGTTGAGTTTGATGGTAGAATTATCCAAAATGAAGTTGGTTATGTAATTGCAGGTGAGGCGAGATTAAAATCCGAAGTGATAAAAATTAAAGGTAATATTGCCTTTATGCAGGTATTTGAAACTACAAAAGGATTGAAAATTGGAGATAAAGTTGAATTTAGTCAAGAGATGTTATCTGTAGAATTAGGACCGGGACTTCTTGGTCAGATTTATGATGGGCTTCAGAATCCACTGCCGGCTTTAGCGGAGAAACATGGTTTTTTCCTTCCTAAAGGTATCGTTTTAGATGCGATTGATTTTAATAAAAAATGGGAATTTACACCGATTGCAAAAGTTGGTGAATTAGTTTATAAGGGAAGTTTTTTGGGAGAAGTTCCTGAAGGAATTTATTCTCATAAAATAATGGTGCCATTTGATTTAAGAGGCGAATATACAGTTGAATCAGTAAAAGAAAAGGGCGAATATAAAATTGATGAAACAGTTGCTATTCTAAAAGATGGTGCTGGTAATAAAATAGAAGTAAAGATGATTATGAGATGGGCGGTAAAAATACCAATTGATGCTTATGAAGAGAAACATGTTCCGAAGAATAATATGACAACTCAAACAAGGATTATTGATACATTTTTTCCTGTTTCTCAGGGTGGAACTTATTGTATTCCGGGACCATTCGGAGCCGGAAAAACTGTTTTGCAACAATTGACAAGTAGATATGCAGATGTTGATATTGTGATTATCGCGGCGTGTGGTGAGCGAGCAGGTGAGATTGTTGAGACACTTAGAGAATTTCCAGAATTAGACGATCCTAAAACGGGTAAATCTTTAATGGAGCGAACAATTATTATTGCGAATACAAGTTCGATGCCGGTTGCAGCGAGAGAGGCATCTGTTTATACAGCCACAACAATTGGTGAATATTATCGTCAGATGGGATTGAATGTTTTGGTTTTGGCGGATTCAACTTCACGATGGGCACAGGCGATGCGAGAAGTTTCTGGACGATTGGAAGAGATTCCCGGCGAAGAGGCATTCCCTGCATATTTAGAATCACGAATTGCAGAATTTTATGAGAGAGCAGGATATGTTGAATTAAATAATGGAGAATTTGGAAGTATGACAATTGGTGGAACCGTCAGTCCGGCAGGTGGAAATTTTGAAGAACCAGTGACACAAGCTACATTAAAAGTTGTTGGTGCATTCCATGGATTATCAAGAGAGCGATCCGATGCGAGAAGATTTCCGGCTATTGATCCATTGGAAAGTTGGTCAAAATATGAAGGTGCAATAGATAGAAAATCTGTTGATAAAATGAAAGATATGTTAAAAAAGGGAAATGAAGTTCATCAGATGATGATGGTCGTTGGAGAAGAGGGAACTTCTATTGCTGATTACACTCTCTATTTAAAATCAGAATATTTTGATAAAGTATATTTACAACAAGATGGTTTCGATGATGTTGATGCTCAATGTTCACTTGAGAGACAAAAATATGTTTTTGAAAAAATATCTAAAATGTTACATTCTGATTTAAAATTTGAAACTAAACAATCCGCAAGAACATTTTTTAATAAATTAAAACAACTGACAATTGATTGGAATTATACTGAATATGAGTCAGATGAATTCAAGAAAAAAGAGAGTGAAATAGAAAAACAAGTAGAGTTATAAAAAAATATTGAATGGAAATAATAAAATGAAAATCGGAATAATAGGTGGAACAGGATTATATAAATTTACTATTGGAAACGATAGTGAAAATGTATTTATTGACACACCTTTTGGGGAGCATTCCAAACCGATTATTAAGAGTAAATATGGCAAACACGAATTATTCTTTCTGCCAAGACACGGCGAAGGTCATCATTTTTTACCAACAACAATAAATTATAGAGCCAATATTTGGGCATTAAAATCATTGGGAGTTAATACTGTTATTTCTGTTTCATCTGTTGGTAGTTTGCAAGAAAATATTCATCCGAAAGATGTTGTTGTTATTGATCAATTTTTTGACAGAACGAAACATAGAGTTGATTCTTTTTTCCAAAATGGATTAGTTGGACATATTCCTTTTGCATATCCAATTTGCAAAAATCTTGCTGATGAATTGTATAGAGCAGGAAAAAATATTACGAAGAATATTCATAATACTGGAACTTATGTGAATATTGAAGGACCACAATTTAGTACATTAGCTGAGAGTAATTTCTATAGAAAAATGGATTTTGATGTAGTTGGAATGACAAATATTACAGAGGCAAAATTAGCGAGAGAAGCACAAATGCACTATGCAACTTTGGCAATGGTGACTGACTATGATTGCTGGAAAGAAGATGAGATTGTGACAATTGAAAAGATTTTAGAAAATTTGTCTTATAATTCAGAATCAGCAATGAAAATAATTAAAGAATTTTTAAATATATTTGAAATGGAAGAAGATTGCGGATGCAGAACAGTTTTAGACAATGCAATCTTGAGTAATGGAAAAGGATTAGATAACAAGTTAAAAGAAAAATATAATATTTTATTTAAATAAATATTTGAAATATTATAGATAATGAAAAATGAGGAATTGAATGTATAAACCCGTATCGAGCAAAGTTGATTTTATAAAACTTGAACATAAACAGTTAAAATTTTGGGAAGAGAATAAGATTTTTGATAAGTTGCGAGAGCAAAATAAAGATGGCGAAAGATGGTCGTTTCTTGATGGTCCGATTACCGCAAATAATCCTATGGGAGTTCATCATGCTTGGGGCAGAACACTCAAAGATGTTTTCAATCGCTATCATTCTATGTTAGGGCAAAAATTGAGATATCAGAATGGTTTTGATTGTCAGGGTTTGTGGATAGAAGTTGAGGTGGAAAAGGAATTAGGTTTTAAATCAAAGACAGATATTGAAAAATATGGTGTAGAAAAATTTGTTCAAGCATGCAAAGATCGTGTAAAAAAATATTCAAAAATACAGACAGAGCAGTCAAAACGACTCGGATATTGGATGGATTGGGATAATTCATATTATACGATGGCAGACGAAAACAATTATACAATTTGGCATTTTTTGAAAAAGTGCTATGAGAGAGGATTGATTTATAAAGGTCATGATGTTATGCCTTGGTGTCCGAAATGCGGAAGTGCAATGAGTGAACATGAGATTGCAACCGAAGGATATAAGGACTTAACTCACCCGACTGTTTTTGCGAAATTTTATTTGAAAGGCAAGAAAAATGAAGCGCTTCTCGTTTGGACAACAACACCTTGGACTTTGGCTGCAAATACCGCATCGGCTGTGAATGTTGATTTGGAATATGTAAAAGTTAAACAGAATGATGAATATTATTATTTGGCAAAAAATCTTACGGATATTTTAATTGGTGAATATGAAATAGTGGAAGAATTCACAGGGGATAAACTTCTCGGATTAGAATATACAGGTCCGTTTGACGAATTGGAAAAACAGAAAGGAGTTGTTCATAAAGTTATTCGTTGGGATGATGTCAGCGAAGATGATGGGACAGGAATTGTTCATATTGCTCCCGGATGTGGAAAAGAAGATTTCGCACTTTCAAAAGAGAATGATATTTCTATAATTGCTCCGATAGATGGTTTTGGAAATTATGTTGATGGATTTGGAGAATTGTCGGGAAAAAATGCACAAGAGATTGCACCGCAAATATTCGCATCGCTAAAAGAAAAAGGGCAATTATATAAAAGAGATCAAATTACACATAGATATCCAACCTGTTGGCGACATGGAACTGAATTGGTTTTTCGTCTTGTTGATGAATGGTTTATCTCTATGGATCAGTTGCGAGAAGAGATAAAAAAAGTTGTAAAAGAAATTAATTGGATTCCGTCTTGGGGATATGATAGAGAGATTGATTGGCTTAATAATATGAGTGATTGGATGATTTCCAAGAAGCGATATTGGGGCTTGAGTTTACCGATTTGGGAATGTGAACACTGCAAAAACTTTGAAGTAATTGGTGGAAAAGATGAACTGAAGGAGAAGGTAGTTGAGGGCTGGGAACAGTTTGATGGAAAGTCGCCTCACAAACCATATATTGATAATTTGAAAATTAAATGTCCGAAGTGCGGAAAATTAATGAAACGAATTCCCGATGTAGGAAATCCTTGGCTTGATGCTGGAATCGTTCCATTTAGCACAATGAAATATATCTCTGATCATGATTATTGGGAAAAATGGTATCCCGCAGATTTTATTACAGAAAGTTTACCCGGACAATTCAGAAATTGGTTTTATTCACTACTTGCTATGAGTACAGTTTTAGAAAATAAAGCACCATTCAAAACAGTTCTTGGCCATGCATTAGTGAAAGATCAAAAAGGTGATGACATGCACAAAAGTGCGGGAAATGCGATTTGGTTTGAGGATGCAGCCGACAAAATGGGTGTTGATGTTATTCGATGGGTATATACTGCTCACAATCCTGAAAACAATTTAAATTTTGGATATGAATCAGCTAAAGAATCGCGAAAAAAATTGTTAACATTATGGAATATTTACTCTTTTTACATTACTTATGCAGATATTGATTCTTATAATCCAACGGAAAATATAGTTAAAAAAGATGACTTAACAGAACTTGATAAATGGGTTTTATCGAAGACATTTCAATTTGTAGAGAGTGCAAAAAAGAATTACGATGCCTATAAAGTCGGTAGGTTAATGAGAGATTTTGAAACATTAATTGACAATATTTCTAACTGGTATGTGAGAAGAAGTCGTCGTCGTTTTTGGAAAAGTGAAAATGATACAGACAAATATTCTGCTTATTATACTTTGCATACGGCATTAAAAACAATCTTGTTGACACTATCTCCGATTATTCCATTTGTGACAGATGAGATGTATCAAAATCTTGTTTTATCAGTTGATAAAGATGCCCCGGAAAGTATTCATCTAAATAAATTTCCTGAAGTTGACAAAGATTTTATAGATGAAAAATTATCTGCAAAAATTGATACAATAATCAGAATTGTTGGACTGGGAAGAGCATCAAGGGATAAGAAGAATATTCGTATCAGACAACCGCTTTCAAAAATATTAATTAAACTAAAAAATGATTACGAAAAAGAATCTGTAATGGATTTACAAGAACAAATTTTGGAAGAGTTAAACATTAAAGAATTAGAAATTATTGAAAGTGTAGATGAATTTTTAAACTATGAAGTCAAACTAAACTTTGCATTATTAGGGAAAAAATTAGGCAAAGATGTTCAAAAAGTTGCGAAAGAAATTGCGAAATTAGATAACGATGAATTAGTTAAGAAAATCAGGAATGGCGAAAGCATAATTATTGGTGATGTAACATTATTACCTAAAGAATTAATAATAAACATAAATGAAAAGGAAAATTATTCTGCTGTAGAAAACAATAATGACTTTGTAATTATTTCCACAAAAATTACAGACGAACTTAGAGAAGAGGGAATAGTTAGAGATTTAGTTAGAAATATTCAGACACTAAGAAAAGAAGCAGAATTTGATGTAGAAGATAGAATCCAATTAGGAATAAAAACAAGCGATATAATTAATAGTGCAATAAAAAACAATAAAAATTATTTGATTTCAGAGACATTGGCAAAAGGTATAGATGAAACGGTTGACGAAGTTGATATAGAAAAAGAGATAAAACTTGATGGCGAATCCGTTAAAATATCGATTCAGAAAATAGGAAAGGAGTAATATGAAAAAAGAGAGAAGTAAGAGAAAAATGACAGCTAAAAGCAAGGCACATTTTCGTAAAATTATTGAAAAACAGAGAATGGATATTCTTGAGCAATTAGTGACAAAAAGGAAATCATTAAAAGACAATTCTCGTAGTGGTGGTGCGGAAATAGATTCAGCTTATGCTTTTCATATGGCGGATAGTGCTACCGATGGTCAAGAGCGAGAGAAGGCATTCCAACAACTTGCAAGAGAAAATAAATATTTAGGATATTTGAATGATGCATTAGAAAGAATTGATAATGATCCTAAATATGGATTTTGTATTGAATGCGGATATCGTATATCAAATGCTAGATTAGAGGAAGTTCCGCATACACAACATTGTATTATTTGTAAAACAAAAATAAAATAATAGAAGTTGATTGAATATCTTTCCGAAATGGAAATGATGATAACAAATAATAAAAACAAATGGATGCAAAAATGAAAATAAACAAAAAACATGTAATTACAGTAGCGTTATTTATTCTTTTATTTATCATTATATATTTAGCTGACTATTTTACAAAAGAATATATAAGAGATAATTTTGCAATTGGAGAAACGATTGAAGTGATTGGCGATAATGTAATGATAACTCATATTAAAAATAGTGGAATAGCATTTGGATTACATTTTCCGGGCATTCAATATTTGTCATATTTTGCATTTATTGCTGTTTTATGGTTGCTAATATCGTATGTGAAAACCGAGAAACCATCAATGGTTAATTATGTTGCTTTTATCATGATAATTTCCGGTGCCATTGGAAATTTGGTTGATAGATTTATTAACGGTTCTGTTGCCGATATGATAATGGTTGGAATAAAAGGACATTATTGGCCGATATTTAATATTGCAGATATTGCAGTATCTGTTGGTGTGGCAATCTTTTTATTGGCAGGATATATTGAAAATCGGAAAGAACAAATTTTGAAAGAAAAGGGAAATATAGATGCATAAAGAGACAAATACAAGGTCTGTAATAAAAACAATATCTTGGAGATTTTTAGCTACATTAACAACTATTTTAGTAGCACTTTTTATAACTCATGAAATTAAAATGGCATTATCAATTGGTGGAATTGAAGCATTTGCAAAGTTGGCATTATACTTTTTTCATGAAAGAGTGTGGGAAAAAATTAAATTTGGAAAGAAAGAAATTCAGCCACTTATTTTATGGTTTACAGGATTATCCGGCTCGGGAAAAAGTACATTGGCTGAATCTGTTTATAAAGAATTATTAGAAAAAAATATTAAAACAGAACGCTTGGATGGTGATACGGTTAGAGATATTTTTCCTAAAACTGGATTTGCAAAAGATGAAAGAAATGAACATATACGGAGGATTGGTTTTCTATCAAGCAGAATGGAAAAAAATGGAATTTTTGTTGTTGCATCTTTTGTTTCTCCATATAAGGAATCTCGTGATTTTGTTCGTAATTTATGTAATAATTTTGTGGAAATATATGTCTCTACACCATTGGAAGTTTGTGAAAAAAGAGATATAAAGGGCTTATATAAAAAAGCGAGGAGTGGTAAAATAGACCATTTTACCGGAATTAATGATCCTTATGAAAAACCTGAAAATCCTGAAATTGAGATTGATGCAAGCAAAATCTCTATAGAAAAAGCAAGCAAAATAGTTATGAAATATATTAACAAAAGGATATAAGAAAATATTATGGATCATATAGAACAATTAGAAAACAAAAGTATTTATATTATGAGAGAAGCTTATGCAAATTTTAAGAATCTTGGTATGCTTTGGTCAATTGGAAAAGACAGCACCGTATTATTATGGTTGGCAAGAAAGGCATTTTTTGGACATGTGCCATTTCCATTAGTTCATATAGATACTTCATATAAGATTCCTGAGATGATTGAATATCGTGATAAATTAGCGATGAAATGGAAATTAACCATGATTTATGGTCAAAATGAAGATGCACTTAAAAACAAACAGACACTTCCAGATGGGAATGCAGATCATTTAACATGTTGTCGATTACTAAAAACGGAAGCATTAAAAAATACATTGAATGGGAATTATAAAAGATATAGAATGAATTTGAAAACAGGAAAATACGAAGTAGATAAAAGTACTGAACCATTTACGGGTGTAGTTGTTGGTGTTCGTTCTGATGAAGAAGGGACTCGTTCAAAAGAGAGATATTTTTCTGCACGAAGCGAACAGAATGATTGGGATATTGGCGATCAACCACCGGAATTTTGGAATCAGTTTAAGACAGATTTTGCTCCCGGAACTCATGTAAGGATTCACCCACTTTTAGATTGGACAGAACTCAATATTTGGGAATATATTAAACGAGAAAACATTCCAACAGTATCGCTATACTATGATCAAGGTGATGGTATCAGATATCGTTCACTCGGTTGTGCTCCTTGCACTTCTCCAATAAATTCAACAGCAAAAAATGTAGATGAAATCATAGAGGAATTGAAAAGCGGAAAATTAAAAAATATTGCAGAACGAGACGGTAGAGCACAGGACAAAGAAGATGGTGGAAGTTTAGAAACACTTCGTAAAGATGGATATATGTAGAAGAGGTTTAGGAGTTTAGAGGGTTAGGAGTTTAGGAAATTGAGCCACGAAAAACACGAAAATACACGAAGAGTTTAGGAGTTTCGAGATTTAGAATTAAAGGATAGTAATGGGAAAAAATATAGAGTTAGATAGAGAACAGATGAACATAGTAATCGCCGGTCATGTTGATCACGGTAAAAGTACAATTATAGGTCGCATGTTGGCTGATACAAATTCACTTCCTGAAGGTAAATTAGAGCAAGTAAAAAGAACTTGTGAGATGAATTCTAAGCCATTTGAATATGCGTTTTTATTGGATGCTCTAAAAGATGAACAATCACAAGGAATTACAATTGATTCTGCGAGAGTATTTTTTAAGACAAAAAGTAGAGATTATATTATTATTGATGCACCTGGTCATATCGAATTTTTAAAAAATATGGTGACGGGAGCATCAAGAGCAGAATCGGCACTTCTTGTTATAGATGCAAATGAGGGAGTAAAGGAAAATTCTCGCCGTCATGGATATATGATAGCAATGTTAGGAATTACACAAATTGCGGTAATCGTTAATAAAATGGATTTGATTGATTATGATGAGGATAAATATAAAAAAATAATAAACGAATACACAAAGTTCTTGAAAAGTATAAACATTACGGCAAAAACATTTATACCTGTTAGTGGAAAAATTGGCGACAATATTGCTTCAATATCTGATAAAATGAAATGGTATTCAGGCAGAACAGTTTTAGGTATTCTTGATGGTTTCAAAAAAGAGAAGTCATTAGATGATAAAGCTTTTAGGATGCCTGTTCAAGGAATTTACAAATTTACAAGTGATGGCGATGATAGAAGAATTGTATCAGGGCTGATAGAAACAGGAAAAATTAAAATCGGAGATGAGATAATATTTTATCCATCTGGTAAAAGTAGTAAAATAAAAACTATCGAAGAATTTAATACACCGAAACAGGAAACTGCAGAAGCCGGTAAATCAACAGGTTTTACTTTAGATGAACAGATTTATATTAAACGAGGCGAAGTTGCTTCAAAATTAATAGAAAAAAAACCGAAAATTACAAGTAGAATTTTAGTAAGTATTTTTTGGATGGGAAAAGAAGCACTATCCAAAAATAAGGAATATTATATAAAGATTGGGACAGTAAAAGTTGCTGTTAAATTGGAAGAGATTAAGAAAATAATAGATGCTTCCAATTTGGATTTGAATGTAAAAAAAGAGCAAGTGGAAAGACATGATGTGGCAGAAGTTGTTTTAAAGTTAAATAGAGCAATTGCATTTGATCTTGCTGATGAGATTGCCACAATGAGTAGATTTGTAATAATTGACGATTATGAAATTCGTGGTGGTGGAATAATTAAAGGAGCTTTAGAAGATAATCAAGCTTGGGTTCGTGACAATGTAATGTTGAGAAATTTCAAATGGGAAAAATCAAAAATTCAGCCGGAAAGAAGAGCAGAGAAATATAGTCAAAAATCTTCTTTGATAATTTTAACAGGGAAAAGAAACTCAGATAAAAAAATAATAGCAAAAGAGTTAGAAGCGAAATTATTTGAAGATGGAAAAATAGTTTACTTCTTAGGTATCGGGAATGTATTGTATGGAGTTGATGCGGATATTAAGACGAAAAAGGGAAATACAAAAGAAGATAGGCAAGAGCATATTAGACGATTAGCAGAAGTAGCACATATTTTATTGGATTCCGGTGTTATTTTGATAATCACTGCAATTGAATTAACTCAAGATGATTTGGAAATAATAAAAACGATTGTTGCACCTGATAAGATTAATACGATTTGGATTGGGAATGAAATTTCAACCGATATTCTTTCTGATAATCAGATAGAAGATGGAGAGAATCCTAAAATTGTTGCTGAGGAAATAAAACAGTCGCTACAAGAAATGGGAATTATTTTTAAACCTTGGTAAT
>JAYEHX010000195.1:18879-26434 GCA_034659735.1 Fidelibacterota bacterium
GGGAATGAAATTTCAACCGATATTCTTTCTGATAATCAGATAGAAGATGGAGAGAATCCTAAAATTGTTGCTGAGGAAATAAAACAGTCGCTACAAGAAATGGGAATTATTTTTAAACCTTGGTAATAAAATTAATGATTTTTTAAATAAGAACCCTTTGCATAATTAGAACAAATAATAAGAATCAAAATAAAATAATAAAAATGTTTAGAAGATTAGTGGTTTAGGAGTTTAGAACGATAAAAATGATTTTTATTAACAATAAATTATAAAAGTGCATGCAACGATAATGTGTATCAAAAGTTCCTTTAAAAATGAACATATTGAAAAAATTTCTTGACATTTACAAAAAAACATAGTATTATTTGATGTATGTCACACGATAGAAAGAAAAATAGAGAATTTTTAACAAAATTAGGAGGAAATGAATGATGAAACGAATCTTATTTTTCGTTTTTGCAGTTATGATCCTATTACCTACCTTTGTTTTTTCTGCATCTGCAGGAAAAATATCCGGTATCGTAAAGGATGCAAAAACAGGCGAGCCATTGGCTGGTGTTAATGTTACGCTAGTGAACACAGAAATGGGTGCTGCAACGGATGTTGATGGCTATTTTGCTATCTTGAATGTCCCTGTTGGTAAATATGATCTGCGAGCTAGTATTATTTCACATAAGGCAATGGTAATTAAGGGATTAAGAGCTTCTGGTGGTGTTACTACTGAAGCAAACTTTGATCTTGAAGAAACTGTTATTGAAGGTGAAGAAGTAGTTGTGATTGCTAAAAGGAAGTTATTTCAAAAGGACGCTACTTCAAGTGTTTCTATTGTAACTTCAGAAGATTTAGAAAACACACCAATTAGAGGAACGACCGATATTCTTGATAATATGGCGGGTATCGTAGTACAAGACGGTGCTGTTCATATTAGAGCTGGTCGTGGAGATGAAACAGCTTACTATATTAATGGTGTTTCTGCTTCGGATCCTGCTAGTAATGCCAGAGCAACACATGTTATCGATGAAGCTGTTGAAGAGATTCAAGCATTAGCAGGTGGATACACTGCTGATATGGGTGGAGCTTCTGCAGGAGTTGTTAAGATGGAATTAAAAGCAGGTGGAAGCAAACTTCATGGATCAATTGATGCAAGAACTGATGGTTTTCGTGATCCTGCAGATGGTGAAAAAAAATTAGACACATATAATTATGGACATAATTTAATCACTGCAACACTTGGTGGACCTCTTGGAAGTAACAAAATTAAGTTTTTTGTAGCCGGTGAAATGAATAATCGTGAAGATGCTGAGGTTAGATTTAGCGAAGGATTCACATTTGAAGATAGGGTAGATATGAATCCTTATTCACCAGATGTTATTGCTGGTACACCTGATTCAGTAAAATTAATGAATTATGCTGATGGTTTTACACCGAATCAAAATGATGATTATTATGCAATCAATGGTACTATTATGTTAGATTTACCTATTAAGTTAAAATTAGGTGGAATGTACACAAATAGAGAATATGTGAGTGATGGTACTCCAATGTTATCATTACTTAATGAAAGAACTTATGGTTATAAAACAGAAACAATGATGTTGACGGGTAAAGCAACAAAGTTTTTCTCATCAAAAACATATTTGGAATTGAGAGGAAGTTATTACAAATATAACAGAGAATCAAATGATAGTTGGTTTGGTAATGAATGGGAAAAATATATGGATAGTACAGCAGTTGCTGATTATACATTAGAAGAGTTTGATAGTGCCGGCGTAGTTAACTATAGAAGTAGATGGTTACCAGAAAGAGATTATCTACTAAATGGTTTTGTTTTTGAAAGAGATGGAAATCCTACCAATTTTTATTCCAAAAGAGAAACAGAATTTTTCGAAATTGCCGGAGATTTTGCTACACAGTATGGCAAACATCATGAGTTAAAACTTGGTGGTAGTTTTAAAGGTTCTACAATGAGATATTTTGATATTAATCCTTATGTTATGAGTTATGTTGATCCTGACTCAGGCATGGAGGCTATGGACCCGACTAGATGGATTATGGATGGTGGTGTTGATGTTTATGGTTATGACATATATGGAAAAGAAGAAATTGACGAAGATACAGATTATGGTGATGCAGGCATTTATGCTCAAGCACCAAAAAAACCTATGCAGGCAGCCGGATATTTAATGGATAAAATTGAATATAATGATTTGGTTATTAATGCTGGTATTCGCTTTGAGTATTTTGATTCTGATGATAAAGTATTAAATAATCCTGGAAATCCTGGTGTTGATCAAAATAGTGGTACTATACTTGATACTGCATGGACTGATAAAGATCCTGTAATGGAAGTAAGTCCAAGAATTGGTTTTTCTTTTCCGGTTAGTGATAGAACGGGTTTCTATTTTCAATATGGAAAATATATACAGATGCCAAATCTAAATAATGCATATACTAGTAATTATGCTTATAATAGACAAATTGTTGCACAGGGATATTATTTCAAAAATCCTGTCGGATTTGATTTAGAACCTATAAGAACAGTATCTTATGAAGTTGGATTTAGACAACAACTTTCTGAATCATCGGCTTTAGATGTTACTGCTTTTTATAAAAATGAGCAAGGTCTTGTGCAAGCAATTGAACAAGATCCTTCAACTCCTTCAGTAATTGATGGTCCATATTTTAGATATGCAAATGGGGATTTTGTTACTACAAAGGGATTGGAAATTAGATATATTCTAAGAAAAACTGAGAGATTATCTGCTCAAGTTAATTATACATTAACATTGGGTGAAGGTACTGCCTCTAACAGTGCTGCTGCTACAGGTGCATTAGATCAAGATTCTCAATTACCTACAACAATTAATCCACTTTCATTTTCACAAAAACATAAAGGATCTATTAATTTAGATTATCGTTTTGGTGATAAAGATGGTGGAGCATTATTGCAAAATTTGGGTGCAAATTTATTATTTAAATTTGCAAGCGGACATCCATATACTAAAGTTATAGATGTCGGTGGACAAGCAGGTGCTTATGATGCAGGTGTAAATTATATGGATGATAGTCGTTCAAGAGTTGCAATAGAACCTGTTGGTGCATCAACAACACCTTGGACTTTTACTACTGATTTGAAACTTGATAAATCATTAAATATCGGTGGATTAAGAACCACATTCTATGCAATTGTTAATAATGTGTTTAATAGACAAAATGTTATTAATGTGTATCAAATGACAGGTAGTGCAACTGATGATGGATATGTTGGTAATACAGATGCTTATAAAGCAAATGCAAGTGCAAATGGTGGAGAAGAATATACGGATATGTATGAAGCAATTAATATTGTAAATGGACAGGCATATTGGAGTGAACTTGGAAAACAATTGTATAGTGATCCAAGACAAATATTTTTTGGCGTAAAAATTAGTTTCTAATAATATGTTTATTATTAAATATTATAACGAAATAAATAAGGAGAAAAAAACATGAAGAAAATATTAGGCATATTCACTGTGTTATTGCTCGTTAGTTTTCTAACGGTGAATTTGATGGCAAATATTGGAAATGTTCCCGGATTACAGAAGGGAACCGATATTGCCACAACACAAGTGGGTAGAACAATGTCAAATATATCCAATTGGGGATATTGGGTTTATTCTGACGGAAAATCCGCTAATGATCCACACGGAAGTAGTGGAGGAATATATCCTCGTGGAACTGCAGGAGCTGTCTATAGAGATGGATTTATTTGGGGTGGAAAAGTTGATACTACAGGTAATGGAGTTGGTGATTTGGTTCAAGTAGGTGGACAAACTTATAACACTGGTACTGTTGCGGGAAGAATTCTACCTGATGGAACTGGAGCTGATGCAAACGATCCAGCAGTAAAGGTATATAGAATTCGTTCTGACTATAAAGATTTAACAGTAGAAATGGTCAAACAAGATGCAATGGAGATAAATCTATTAGGAAGTTTAGGTGATGTAACAGATGCTATGTGTGAAGATGTTATTACTGAATATGAAGAATCTTGGGAAGATTGGCCTGCTGAATGGGGAGCACCATATACAGATGTTGATGGTAATGGCTCTTATGATCCTGCGGTAGATAAAGCTGGTCTTGCAGATGCTGATCAAGTACTTTGGTTGGTAATAAATGATCTTAATACTACAGCTGTAAGAGGATTATATGGTTCTGACCCAATTGGTTTTGAATTACAAATCACAATTTGGGCATATAATCAACCGGCTGCTAGATTAGGACAGGTTGTATTTAAAAAGTTTAAATTAATTAATAAATCAGGAAAAGATGTTACTGATATGTATGTATCACAGTGGGCAGATCCTGATCTCGGTGATTATGGTGATGATTTATGTGGTTGTGATACTACATTAAGTTTAGGTTTTGCATATAATGGAAGTGCTATAGATAATAAATATAAAGCATTCGGATTAGCACCTGCGGCATTTGGTTATGATTTTTTTCAAGGACCAATGGTTCCTAGTGTGGGTGAAACAGCCGTGTTTGATTTAAAAAAAGTAGCTGATCACAAAAATTTAGGAATGACATCCTTTGGATGGTTTGCTGCGGGTTCGCCTATTAGTGATCCAACTCTTGGTGAATATGAAGGTACAAGACAATGGTATAATTTGTTACAAGGTTTCAAACCTTTTGATGATTTAGCTGTTCCTGCACCTTGGACAGAGGGTAATGCTTCAGGCGGAACAGTAACAAAATTTCCATTAGCAGGTGATCCTGTTGCTGGAACTGGATTTCTTGATAATAAGGATGGTTATTATCCACCGGGAGATCGTCGTATTACATTATCATCAGGTCCTTTCACATTTGCTGATGGCGATACACAAGAAGTTGTTGTTGCTGCTATTGGTGGATTAGGTGGAGATAGATTTTCATCTATTACATCAATGAAAGGAACAGATCAGATTGCACAAAGTATTTATGATAATCTTTTTGCAGAAATTCCAAAACCACCTGTTTCTCCAAAATTGAAAACAATTGCTCTCGAAGGTTCTGTAATGTTAAATTGGGGTTATGATCAAGATGCAATTGATGCTACTGAAGGTGCACAATCATTAGATTATGAATTTGAAGGATATAATATTTATCAATTACCTACTCCTTCATCTTCGTTAGCACAAGGTACAAAGATAAAAACTTTTGATGTTGTTAATAATATAACAAATATCAGAGGAACTGTATTAGATCCTAATCTTGGTGAGATTGAGAAAAATATACAGGAAGGTTATGATACAGGTATTCAAAGATTTTTCTATATAGAAAAGAATTATCTAACTGAAACAAAATTAAATGAAGGACAAACATATTGGTTTGCAGTTACTGCTTACAATCAAGATATGAATCTTATTGTTGATAAAGCATTAGAATCTTCAAAAATTGTTTATCCGGTTACAATTCAAGAATCTTTATCTGGTACAGAATATGAAGGCGAAGCAATGCAACAAGTAACTGCTACACATTCTGTTGGGGGAAGTGATGGTGTTGCTGGAATATATGTTATTGATCCTTCTGCACTTACTGGTGATGATTATCAAATTTCATTCAGTTGGAATGTTGATTCTACAGAAAAATTATGGACAATGGAAAATGTTACTGAAGGTACTATTGTAGCAGAAGATCAACATCAATCACCAACTCAAGATTATGATGATCAATTAGTGATTGATGGATTGCTAATCAAAATTTCTGGTCCTGATCCTGGAGTTAAATATGTTCATGAATTAGATGCAAGTGATAATATTGTTGATGAAGGTGTGACAGCATTTGGTGAAGTAAATATTGGCGGAGCAAGTTTAGGTTCTACCGGTTATTTACTATCAAATAGAGCAGGTTCAGTCAATAATACTGATTATTCACGAGATTGGGATAGATTTGGATATTGGGGAACTGATGATATAGTAATAGATTTTGGTGAAACATCTTTAACATGGGATTATTCGTCAGATGCAGTTCATTTTGATAGTTTAGACGGTTCTGCATATTATGGTCCTTTTTCAGCGTATCGTACAACCGTAGAAGGTGATACATATAGGTTATTTGCCGGATTCTGGGATACTGATGGAGATGGAACATGGAATAATAATGGTTCTCATTGGGCTGGTCCTATTTTTGGAGCACCATCTTATGAACCAATTTATTGTTGGCAGGGATATGATGCTTCTGGAAATGAAATAAATTATGATCCTGCAAATGACGCTACTTATATTAGTGAAAATTCTATAGCAGTATCTGCAAATGCAATATGGGGTGCTAGTCCTGGAGAGTTTAATTATCCTTATATAACAGCAATGTTATTCACAGAGTATCTTGGTGGTCCTCCAATTGGAAATAAGGTTAAATTTGTTACTAATAAACCTAATACATTAAGTGATGTATTTACATTTACAGCACCTGCAGTGAATCAAAATGATAGTGTAATGACAGCAGATTTAGAGAAGATTAATGTTTATCCAAATCCGTTTTATGCACATAATCCATTGGCTTCACATAGATATGATGAATATATAACTTTTACTCACTTACCTGAGAAAGCAACTATTCAGATATATAATCTTGCAGGAGTATTGGTAACTACTGTAGAACATGATAATGCAACAAGTCCATTTGAACAATGGGATTTAACAAATGCATCAGGACTACCTGTAGCAAGTGGTATGTATATTGCTTATATAGATATGCCGGATGAAGATGCTAGTAAAACATTAAAATTTGTTATAATTCAGAAGAAGCAAATACTTGAATATTATTAAAATTGAACTATTATTAAAAAGGAGAATAAAATGAGAATAAAAAAAATATACAAAATGGCATTTGCCCTTGTATTACTATTTGCTTTCAGTTCTTTGTTATTCCCAGGTGATGCAAGTCGTATCGGCACAACTGCTGGTGTACAGGTTCAAGTACCTGTTGGCGGACGCACATTGGGAATGAGTGGAGCAGATATTGCAAATACAAGTTCAGTAGATGCTCTATTTTGGAATCCTGCCGGACTTGGTAATGTTGAAAAAAGTGGATCTGGATTCTTTTCATCATCAAGAATAATTGCTGATATTAAAGTTAACTATTTTTCAATTGCTATGAAAGCAGGCAAAGTAGGAAATATTGGTATTAGTTTAAAGAGTTTTGATTTTGGAAGTATTCCAATAACAACAATAGATGATATGGACGGAGATGGTGGTGGAACTTATTCACCTACTTTCTCTACTATCGGTCTATCTTATGCTCGTAATTTATCGGATAAAATCAATTTTGGTATTACCGGTAAAGTGATTTACGAAAGTATTCCAAGAGCAAAAGCAACTACTTTAGCTTTTGATATTGGTATTCAATATCAAGATTTAATGGATGTTGAGAACTTGGCTATCGGTATTGTTGTTCAGAATGTTGGTGGAAATATGCAATATACCGGATCAGGTATGATAACAGAAGCTAACGAAGAAGAAACTTTCAATAACTTTTTTGAAAGAGCAACTTCTTCCGATGGATTACCAACAAGTTTGAAAATGGGAATTAG
>JAYEHX010000196.1:0-8028 GCA_034659735.1 Fidelibacterota bacterium
ATATTTAATCTAATATGGAAATTTGATTTAATGCAATATTTCTATATTCACTTTCAGGATAATATTGAATTAATCTCTCGAATTCTGCAACGGCTCTACTATTATCATTCAGCTGTTTATAACAATACCCCAATTTTAACTGTGCATCATCATATTTATCAGTTCCTTTAAAATTAAAAACTTTTTCAAATGCATTGAGTGCTTGTCTGTATTGTTTTAATCCGTAATAACACTCACCAATCCAATATTGTGAATTATCTCTCAATTCTGTTGAAGTTGTATTTACTAATGACTTAAATTGTGAAATTCCCCTTTGATAATCTTTATTATAAAAACTTGCAAGTGCATCTTCATAAGTTGTTCCTGTAGTTTGAACATTAGTGGCGGACAATTGAGCTCTTAGTTCATTCAAATCTCTTTTTAAATTACTAATATCCTCATTAATATCATTGATTTGACTATCATCTACAGCACTAACTACAGTATTGCCATCTTCCTTTTCCATTTGTGACATTCCTTTGTAGAGAGCTTTTTGTCTTTTATCAATTTTATCAATTCGTTTTGTATTTTTCTGAATTTCATCAACAATCATTTTTACTTTTTCATCACTCATTCCAGAACCACCACTTGAATTCTCCATAGATTGAATTTTTTTGACAATTACTTTTATTTGATTATCAACTTTATCCATATGTTTACCAATTCTATTCAACTCAGCAACAATTACTTTTATCTGCTTATTTTGTTTTACATCTTCTTTCGATGCACCAAATGCCACTTGAGTAAAAGACATCATAATAACAACCAGTAAAACACTTACTAAAATTCGCTTTCCCATTTTCCTCTCCTTTTTATTTTTCTAATACCAATCAAATGTATAAAATAAAATTCACATATACAAGATATTTCCTATTTTAATACTGCCAACAATATTCCTGCACTTACAGCCGAACCAATAACACCAGCAACATTCGGTCCCATAGCATGCATCAATAAATAATTCGTCCTATCATATTGGGCACCAACATGTTGAACAACCCGTGCGGAATCCGGAACTGCACTAACTCCCGCTGCACCGCAAAGTGGATTTATCTTGTTGTCTTCCTTTAAAAATAAATTCATAAATTTTGCAAAAAGTATTCCACCTGAAGTTGCAATCATGAATGAAATTGCTCCCAATACAAAAATAAATAGTGATTCTTTTGTTAAAAATGTAGTTGCTTGTGTGGATGCTCCAACTGTAACTCCGAGCAAAATCGTAACAATATCAATCAACGAATTTCTTGCTGTTTTCGCCAATCTTTCAGTCACTCCGCTCTCCTTTAATAAATTCCCAAAAAACAACATTCCAAGCAACGGCAATGCTCCGGGTGAAATAAATACAGTAAGAATAAATCCTAAAATCGGGAATAATACTTTTTCAGTTTTCTTTACTTGCCTTACCGGTTTCATCTTGATTTTTCGTTCTTTTTCTGTTGTAAATAATTTCATTATTGGTGGCTGAATCACCGGAACTAATGCCATATATGAATATGCGGCAATCGCTATCGCACCCATTAAATGTGGAGCTAATTTTGAAGATAAAAATATCGCTGTCGGTCCATCTGCTCCTCCGATAATTCCTATTGCTCCACTTTCAAGAGATGTAAAACCCAAAGCATTTGCACCAATAAATGTAAGAAAAATTCCAATTTGAGCAGCCGCACCAAGAAGAACAAGTTTAGGATTAGATAATAATGCAGAAAAATCAGTCATCGCACCAATTCCCAAGAAAATTAACGGCGGATAAATTCCTTTTAAAACACCATAATATAAATAATTCATCACCGAACCATCTTCATAAATTCCAATTTGCATTCCCGCTGATTCCAAAAAAGGAATATTTCCAATTAACATTCCAAAACCAATAGGAACTAATAATAACGGCTCATATTTTTTACCTATTCCTAAATAAATACAAATTCCACCGGCAATAAGCATTATAATATGTCCCCAAGTAACACTCGCAAATCCGGAATATTTCAAAAATTCTATTACAATATCCATTACATTTTTTCCTATTTTCTAACTTCTAATTCTAAAACTCAACAATAACCTGTCCCTCTAAAATAGAATCACCTTCTTTCACATTAACAGATTTAACTTTACAATCGCAAATCGACAAAATATCATTCTCCATTTTCATCGCTTCCATAACCGCGACTACATCTCCACTCTTTACTTCGTCACCACTCTTAACTAAAACTTTTATTATAACCCCCGGAATTGGTGCTTTTATTGTCTTTCCACCTATTGATATTTCTTTGCTTTGAACCGGTTTTGGATGACTTTCAGCAATTCTCTCTTTCTCTTTTGTCATAATTAATTTTGGAGAAGATTTATCTGCATCCATTTCTAAAATATCAACTTCGTAATCCTGTCCATTGCAATTCACTACTGCAGTATTTGTACTCAGTGATTTTATATTCACATCAAAACGGCTTCCATTTATTGAGAATTTGTATCTTTTCATTATTTACTCCAACAACTTATTTTATTGTTTTATTCTATAAATTTAATTTCATAATCTATATTATCTTCTATCCGGAACTCTTCTCATTGATAATATTTTACTTGACCATGGCGAATACGGTCTTATCAATTTATTAATTGTCAATATTGCTTTTTCCTCTTCCATTTTGTATTTCAACTCCATGTGAATTGCACTACTAATTGCTAATACGGTTTCAATATCCGGCCTATTATTTTTCAGTTCTATAATTCTCAGTTTGTTTTTCTTTTCCTTAATCTGCTTTAATCGTTTATATTTAGAATACTTAATCATCCAAGCAATAAATCGCATGAAAAAATAAATCCCAACCAATGATAACATGACAATTAATATTCCAAATAAAGAAATTAAATAAATTCTATTTTCACCATTCTCTTGTGCCAATCCAAAACTAACGAAAAATAGTACTGTCGAAATATATTTTAATAGTGTTTTATACATTTTACTCTCTTTTTTATAACGGAATATTTCCATGTTTCTTCATTGGACGATTTTCTTTTTTATTTATCAAACTTTCCAAAGCACGAATAATTCTAAAACGACTATTCTTCGGTTCAATAATATCATCAATATAACCATTTTTCGCAGCGATATACGGATTTGCAAGTTTTTCATTATATTCATCTTGAAATTTCTTCTCTTTTGAACCGTCTTTATCATCTGATAACTGTTTTCTATACAATATCTCAACTGCTCCTTTTGCACCCATTACCGCAACTTCGGCTGTTGGCCAAGCATAATTAATATCGCCTGTCAAATGTTTACTTCCCATTACGATATATGCTCCACCATAAGCTTTTCTTGTGATAATTGTAATCTTTGGAACTGTCGCTTCGGCATAAGCATAGAGTAATTTTGCTCCGTGATTAATTATTCCACCATATTCTTGAGTAGTCCCAGGCATAAATCCGGGTACATCCACCAATGTCAAAAGTGGAATATTAAATGAATCACAAAAACGAATAAATCTCGCGGCTTTTATACTCGCTTTGATATCCAAAACTCCGGCGAGATAGCTTGGTTGATTTGCAATAATTCCAACAGATTGTCCATTGAATCTTGAAAAACCAACAATAATATTTGGAGCATAACTTTTATGAACTTCCAAAAATTTATTATCATCTGCAATATCTAAAATTATTCTTTTCATATCATAAGGTTTGTTTGGAGAATCGGGAATAATCTCGTTCAATTCTTCTGAAACTCTATCAATAGAATCATTTGTAGAAACTCTCGGCGTGTCTTCAAAATTATTCTGTGGAATAAATGAAATTAATTCTCGCACAAGATAAAGTGAATTTTCCTCCGTCTCTCTGACAAAATGAGCAACTCCGGATTGTGAAGCATGCATCATCGCACCACCAAGTTCATCAACAGATACATCTTCATTTGTCACAGTTTTTACAACTTTCGGACCAGTAATAAACATATATGCAGAATCTTTTGCCATAATAATAAAATCGGTAATTCCCGGACTATAAACTGCTCCACCGGCACAAGGACCTAATATCAATGATATTTGTGGAACAACTCCGGAAGCTTCAACATTCCTCTGAAAAATCTTACCATATCCTGACAAAGATGTTACACCTTCTTGAATTCTCGCTCCACCGGAATCATTTATTCCAATTACCGGAGCTCCGTTTTTCATCGCCATATCCATAACTTTACAAATTTTATTTGCTACTGCTTCGCCTAAACTTCCACCAAGAACTGTAAAATTCTGTGCATAAACATAGACCAACCTACCATTGATAGTTCCATAACCCGTCACAACAGCATCACCGGAAAAGTGCATCTTATCCAATCCAAAATCGACCGACCGATGCTCAACAAACATATCAAATTCTTCAAAAGAATCTTGATCTAAAAGCATCTCTAATCTTTCTCTTGCCGTATATTTTCCTTTTGCATGTTGTTTTTCGATTCTTTTTTCGCCACCACCAAGACGAGCTTTTTGTCTTTTTTCTATTAACTCATCTATCTTTTTTTGCATGCTCATTTTAATATTTCTCCTTAAAATTTATATAAATAAATCTAATGTTCTTCTGTCAATTCCGTCAAAACGCGAAATGTCGATTTCGGATGTAAAAAAGCTATTTGATGATTTCCCGCTCCCAATCTCGGCTCTTTATCTATCATCTTTGTTTCTGTCTTTTCTACCTGTTTCAATGCCTCTTTGATATCTTCAACTCCGTAAGCCAAATGATGAATTCCCTCGCCTTTTTTTCCTATAAATTTTGCAACAGGACTATCCTCGCTCGTTGGTTCCAACAATTCGATTCTCGCTTCACCAACTTTAAAAAATGCAACTTTTACTTTTTGGTCTTCCACAACTTCAATTCCATCAAATTGCAATCCCAAAATATCTCTATAATATGGAATTTGTTCATCTATCGAATTCACTGCTATTCCTATGTGTGATATTTTTTTTATCACTTCTAAACTCCTAAACTCGTCAACTTTTAAACTTATTATATAACAATATTCTCTTTATATTCACCAAATATATCTTTCAGAATATTCGTAATTTCTCCGAGTGTTGCATAAACTTTTACAGATTCAATAATATACGGCATTAGATTTTCTTTACTTTTTGCAACTTCTTTCAATTTTATCAACGACTTCTCAACTGCATCATTATCTCGTGTTTTTTTCAATTTATCCAATTTTGCTATCTGGTTTTTTTGAATTAACGGATTGAGTTTCAATAAATTTTGTGGCGGTTTTTCTTCTATTTTATACTTATTCATTCCAACGATAATTCTCTTTTCATCTTCCATTTCTTTCTGAAATCTGTAAGCTTCTTTTTGAATTTCTCTCTGGACAAATCCTTTCTCTATTGCCTCTATCATTCCGCCCATATCATCAATTTTTTCAATATATTCCATCGCATCTTTTTCAAGTTTGTCTGTTAATGATTCTACAAAATATGAACCCGCAAGTGGATCAACCGTATCTGCAACTCCGGATTCGTTTGCTATTATTTGCTGTGTCCTAAGTGCCACTCTAACGGAATCTTCAGTCGGCAAAGATAGTGCTTCATCTTTACTATTCGTATGCAAAGATTGTGTCCCGCCGAGAACTGCGGAAAGTGCTTGAATTGTCACTCTCGCAATATTATTGTCCGGCTGTTGAGCTGTCAATGTAGAACCGCCTGTTTGAGTATGAAATCTGAGCATCATCGATTTTTCACTCTTTGCTCCAAATCTATCTCTCATAATTTTTGCCCACAATCGTCGAGCCGCTCTGAATTTTGCAACTTCCTCAAATAAGTTATTATGTGCATTAAAGAAAAATGAGAGTCGTTTTGCAAATTTATCAACATCTAATCCCTTCTTGATTGCGGATTCAACATAGGCAATTCCATCTGCCAGAGTAAAACCAATTTCTTGCATCGCAGTTGAACCTGCTTCTCTAATATGATAACCCGATATTGAAATCGTATTCCATCGTGGAACATTTTTGGAGCAATATTCAAAAATATCTGTTATCAATCGCATCGAAGGTTTAGGTGGAAAAATATAAGTTCCTCTTGCAATATATTCCTTCAAAATATCATTCTGAATCGTTCCTGTTAATTTGTCTTTTGTCACATTCTGCTTTTCTGCCACCACAATATACATCGCAAGTAAAACAGAAGCAGGTGCATTTATTGTCATACTCGTTGAAACCTTGTCAAGTGGAATTCCATCAAATAATATTTCCATATCTTCCAAAGAATCTATAGCAACTCCAACTTTGCCAACTTCTCCATCACAAATTTCATCGCTCGAATCATATCCAATCTGAGTTGGCAAATCAAATGCAACAGATAATCCTGTCTGACCTTGCGAAAGTAAATATTTATATCGTTCATTTGACTGCTTAGCATCTCCGAATCCTGCATATTGTCTCATCGTCCAGAATCTACCACGATACATTGACGGATAAACTCCACGAGTAAAAGGATATTCACCCGGAAAACCTATTTCGGATTCAATATTTTCTTGCAAGTCATCTTTAGAATATATCGGCTCAATTTCAACATCAGACAATGTAGTAAAATTTTCTTTTTGTTCTGCTCTTTTATCAATAAATGGTTTTCTTGTATTTTTTAACCATTCTTTATTTGAGTTTGATTTTTGCATCTTCTCCTCAATAATATTTTAGAAACTTCCATTTTTCATTACATTAAAACTTAATACATATATTGATAAAACAAAACACTTTTATATTTTTTTTACATGCTTTTTGAGAATAAATAGTTTGTAAAATCAAATGTCAAATTATATATTACAACATTATTGACAGGAGTAAAAAATGACAACAAATATGAATAATTTAGAAAAAATAACATACTCGCTTTTAGAAGAAATTGGCGAGGATCCAAAACGAGAGGGACTAATAAAAACACCTGAACGAGTGGCAAAATCGTGGAAATTTCTCGCAAGTGGATATGATATAACTATTGATGAAATAGTCGGAGATGCAATCTTTCACGAAAATGCAAAAGGAATGGTTGTTGTTCGCGATATCGATTTTTTTAGTTTATGCGAACATCACTTATTACCATTTTTCGGAGTAGCACATGTTGGATATATTCCCAATAAAAAATTGATTGGTATCAGCAAAATTCCACGGATTGTTGAAATGTTTTCAAGACGATTACAAATTCAAGAACGACTTACTCAACAAATTGCAGATTCCATTCAGGAAATATTAAATCCTATCGGTTTGGGAGTTGTAATAGAAGGTCAACATATGTGCATGCAAATGCGAGGAGTTGAGAAAAAAAATTCATTTACAACTACATCAGCAGTATTGGGAGAATTCCATGACGAAGCGGAAACAAGAGCAGAATTTCTATCAATGATTATGAAAAAAACTTTTTGACACACCTAACCCTCTAAACTCCTAACCCTCTAACCATCTTAAGTCATATTCACCACAAAAGAACACAAGGAACACAGAGAATATCTGATTTATATAATCATTATCATCTAATTTATCTAAATGGTTGTCATTGACTCAGACACACTTTTTTATGCACGATACCTAACCCTCTAACTTTCTAACCTTGTAAACTCCTAAACATCTTTAAGTTGTCATTTGGTGGTCATTAATAGTCATTGATAGTCATTTATTGTCATTTGTTGTCATTTGTTGTCATTTGTTGTTATTTATTGTCATTGATAGTCATTTATTGTCATTTGTTGTCATTTGTTGTCATTTGTTGTTATTTGTTGTTATTTTCAATTATATATTTGATGTCACCCCTTCGGGGTTTTGGGGTCTTTTTATATTTTTTGTTATAATCATTTCACCGCTTCGCGGTTTTTTTGTTTTAAACACACTTTTATGCACGATACCGAATCGGCATTAGCCCTATTATCAGCAGTTGCAATTAAGATGACAAAAGGGAGATATTCGTACGCTCTATCTGCTTTTAAAAACGAAAAGAAATTTAAAAAGGATTTGAATTAATGAATTATTTT
>JAYEHX010000197.1:0-7965 GCA_034659735.1 Fidelibacterota bacterium
TTTTCATACGACAGTAAGTTAGTGAATATTTATCTGAATTCCAAAAAATAATTTCACTAAAATATATAACCAATATTAAAATTTATCATTGGAAATATTGCAAATATTTCAGCAAAATAATTATTATTTTCACTATAATCATAATCATATTGGAGTATAGGAATAAAACCAGAAACAGAAATGCCTGTAACAATTTTTTTCCAAGAATGTGAATAACCAAATTCGCCTGTCAAACCGAACTGCATAATCTTTATATCTTGATAGTATTCTCCACTGTCTAATTCAGTATAAGTGAAAAGCAAGGATAAGAAATTAGTAAGATTAAAGATGAAAGAATTTTCTCTATCTTCCAATTTTATTAATGATGTCGATATTCCGGGTGAAGCATAAAATCCTTTATTTTTATTTTTAGAAAAATATTTTCTATATTTAAAATCAATTGAATAAATGGATAAATCGAATTCTTCAAATAAATACAAGCCATCATCAGATCCACCAACATGCAAATTATTTAGATAAGAGACAGAAACTCTATATTCGTTATTTTCTTTATAATTATATCTATTTAAAGATAAGTTGTAATAAGTTGCAAAATTTCTTAACGGTTTTGTACTAATAGAATATTCATATTTTTCATTCTTTACTTCTGAAAATAGTGCCGTATTCAAAAGTAAAACTAGCAATAGTAAAAATATTATTTTCATAATTTTTCTCCTATTTTTTATGTCAAATTCCTTTTTTTCATACGACAGTAAGTTAGTGAATATTTATCTGAATTCCAAAAAATAATTTCACTAAAATATATAACCCAAATTAAAATTTAGCATTGGAACTATTGCAAATTTATCGGCCCAAACATATTTTTTTTCATCATAATTATATCCAATTACTGGAATAAATCCGGAAAGAGAAACTCCCGCAACCATTTTTTCCCAAGATTTTTCATAACCAATTTGTGATGATATTCCGAAGAGCGTGGTTTCCGTATCTTGATATGTTGTATCTTCCTGTACCCAAAAGAAATTAGTTGTACTTTTCTGATTTTCATGTTTAATTATTGCACCACCTATTCCAGATGATAAATAAAATCCTTTTTCTATCTGTTTTGACAAATATTTTCTATAACTAAAATTTATTGTATAAATAGATATATCAGCTTCACTACTGCTAAAAATAATAGATGTTTCATAATGAAATTTATTCATAAAACTTACAGCAAATCTATATTCGTCATTCTTTTCATAATTATATCTATTTAGAGACAAATTATAATAAGTGATTAAATTTCTAAGAGGATTTGTGGATAGGGAATATTCATATTTTTCATTCTTTACTTCTGAAAATAGTGCCGTATTCAAAAGTAAAACTACCAATAGCAAAAATATTTTTTTCATAATTTTTCCTCTTTTTCTTATATATTTGCTGTGTTTTTCGTGACTGATTATTCAACTTCCTCTTTTGTCTTTTTTCCAAATACCGGGTCTATTTTTATAAAGAATAAAGCAAGAAAACTCGGAATAGTACAAGCTATTACATATAAGAAAAAGTGTTGATATCCTAATGCCTCTTGAACAAATCCACTAATTGCACTCGGAATCATCATTCCAAGAGCCATAAAAGCGGTTGTAATTGCAAAGTGGGCGGTTTTGTGTTTTCCCTGACCGGCTACATAAAGCATATAAAGCATATAACCAGCAAATCCAAACCCATATCCAAATTGTTCTATAGCAATAAAAGAATTAATCACTAAACGACTATCCGGCATATTATATGACATAATAATATAAACAATATTTGGAATATTAATTCCAATTGCCATCCACCATATCCATTTTTTTAATCCGTGTTTTGAACCCAGATAAGCACCTAACAAACCACCAAATACCAAAGCAAGAAGCCCAACTGTGCCATAAGCAAAACCTTTTTCAGTAAGCGATAATGCGAGTCCGCCATTTTCTCTTGCATCAAGTAAAAAAGGTGAAGCCATTTTCGTTAATTGTGATTCAGAAAAACGGTAAAGAAGTAAAAATGCTACAGATGGAACAATTCCTTTTTTCCTAAAAAATGATGCAAATATTTCAAAATATGAATCTTTATCTTGCTCCTTTTCTAAAGTTTGTCCATCTTCAGGATGAGGTAATAGAAATTTATGATAAATCGAAAATAGAATAAACATTAAACCAACAAATCCTAATGACATTGACCAACTAAATGGAACATTTCCGGCTTTTGCATCAAATCTTGCTTGAGCAATTTCGTGCAAATTTTTATCAACTTTAAATGTTGCCATTTGAGGAATATTCCAATTATCCTTATTGAATTTTATCACATCACCTCTGACAAGAAAAATATCTGCACTTCCTTTTTTTAGTCCAAATGTCATAGTTATCGCTTTATCATCAATAGGTTTTGCAGATAGTGTGAAAAATATATTTGTAGAATCAGAGGGATTTTCATCAGTTTCGTTATATAAAGGAATTTTTACATCCGTAGGATAAACAACAATTCTCGGTTCTCCATCTTCTTGAATTATTTCAATATTTTCGCTTGTAGCAATTTCTGTAATCTCCGTTTGATTAACCGCTTTAACTTGTAATTCCACTGTTTCCAAACCAGTATTATCCAAAATTACTCCGGTAATCATAACCAACGCACCCAAGCCAAATATCATTGCCAATCTATAAAATACACTACGAATACCTGTGAAGAATGCTTGTTCATGATCATTCAATGCTAACATATAAAAACCATCCGCTGCGATATCATGAGTTGACGATGTAAATGCCATTAAATATAAAAATACCATAGAAAGCTGAAACCACCAAGGCAATTGTAAAACTAATGAGATTCCAATAAATGCAACTCCAAGAATAATTTGCATCCAAACAATCCAATTTCTTTTCGTAGAATATTGGTCAATAAATGGACTCCACAATGGTTTAATAACCCAAGGTAAATATAACATACTTGTCCAAAATGCAAGTTTAGCATTTGGAACTCCCATCGTTTTAAACATATCACTCGCAACGAACATCACGATAATATATGGAATTCCCTCTGCAAAATACAGTGTGGGTATCCAACTCCAAGGTGAACGATTTGCCTTCTTTTCGATACTCATAAAAAATCTCCCTTTTTTAATTATATATCTTTTTGTAAACAGAATTAGGATAATAATGCAACAATATTTCTTCTACCAAATATCCTTTTAACGACATTCCCAATGCTCCAATCTGACACATTCCCGCTCCGTGTCCCCAGCCCGCTCCATTATAAATGAATTTATCTATCGTACCATAACTATCTTTCTTATAGGTGATTACGATAGCAGAGCTAAACAAGAATTTCGGATGCAAAACTAATCTAACATCGTAATCCTTATAAATTATCTTACTTTTAATTTTATCATTAATATCTCTATATTCAATTTCCAATTCCAACATCCTTCCGGATCCTGCTCTCTTTTTTGGAATCAACTGTAGAACTTCTTTTACATTTAAATCAAGTTTCTCATTGAGATTTTTCACTAATTCTTCTTGTGTAATTTCCTCTTCCCAACGATAATATTTTCCTTCTTCGTCAACATTTCCGAGATATTTTTTCAACTCACTTTCGTCAATTGTATGCGGACTGCAAAAAGCTTTCGGACTTGACAATATCCATTTTTTTGCATTCTCTTCTCTCGTCAAATCAATATCAACACTCGACTCTTTTGGCATATCCGGAATGTTCTGCATATATGGAAGTGGAGTATTTTCCCAAAGATTTTCAAACTTCTCCATCATTCCGCCACAGGACTTTGAGTATCTTGCATCACAGATTTTATTATCAAACATTATGACTTTTCCACGAGTGTTTTCCGTGCCTTTTTTTGAATGTTCTGTCAAATTATTCATGCCTTGATATCGCTGACAACAATCATCATTGCAAACATCAATTCCAAGTTCGATATGTTTCTTTTCTACATTTGCAAGCATCCACGAACGAGCTACAACGGTTTGTGCTTCGATAAGTGCAGTCGGACATTTTGCTCCCATTTCAGAAGTCGCTACACACATCAAATAATCTTCCAATGGCAATTCATTAACTAACAATAATTCTCCGTCTTTAACCAGAATTTCAACTGTATCCGGCAATTTTACATCAATCTCTTTCTTCCAATGAAACACTCGACCTGCAATAACCGGTTCTACAATAATATAAGAATCTTTTAGATTTTTAATGAATTTGATTTTGCTAATTTTAGCAATTTTTTTATTACCAATTTCGCATTTCAGTTTATCTTCTGAAACTTTTATATCTATTTTTTCATTTTCAATTGAATGTAATTTCCCATCAATCTCTATTTTGTAACTATCTCTATTCGGAATATTTATTGAAACTTCTTTCTGTTTATCTTCAGGCAAAATAATTCCAACTCGAATATTTGGTTCTATTTTTGGTATTTCGTTTGGTTTTAGCATATTTTATGACCTTAAAATTTTCTCTAATTTATTTTTTAGTTTTGGTAAATGTTTTTTAATTATTTCCCATACCTCATATTCATCAATTCCAAAGTAATCATGTGCTACTATATTTCTAAAATCATATATTTCCCTCCAATCAATATCATTGTTAGTTTCTTTAAATTCATTACTAATTTTTGATATTATTTCACCAAGAGCAATAAAATTCATCATTGTAGCATCAAATGTTTTTTCATTACTAAAAAATTTTTTTGGATTTGATAGCTCTGATGTGTATCTAAAAATTTTTTCAATTATATCAAGCATCATTAAAATAATGGTTTCATCTTTATTATACATAAATCGCCTCATTTTTAACAAAATTACGAAATATTGTCTTAATTGATCGTTCTCTACAAATATCAATCTTTCTATTAAATTGCTCTTCTAACATTTTTCTCAAATCTCGTTTTTTTTCATAAATTTCAGTTGTATCTAATTTCATTTCCATAATAATGTCAATATCGCTATTTTCAGTTTGTTCGTTACGAGCATAAGAACCAAAAATTCCTATTTTATAAATATTAAATTTATCATTAAATAAATTCTTATTATTCAATAAATACATTAATATCTCTTCTTTTTTTAATTTCTCATTTCGCATTCCGTAATTCCTCCCTGATTGAAAAAAACAACCTACCAAGTAACGATGGAACATACAAATTTTTAGCTGAATAGTCAATCGTCTCTTCAACTATATCAATTATTTTTTGATATGAAAATTTTTTATAATAGTTCGCAAATTTCTCTAATTCATTTACCAAATATGAATTTATCAGGAATTCAGGAGTACCGCCAACCGATATAATTTGAGCATCTCGCAACCAAAATAAAATCAATTGTAATTTGTTAATAAATTCATCGTAATCTTCTTTTGCCAATTTTGCATATTCATTCACTAATTTTGTCACATCGAGCATCGAAGTCGGTTTATTGTTAACTTTTGAGCCCATCATTAAACGCCAAAAATTTAGAACCTTTCCATCTTCTTCCGTAAAATCTCGCTGAATTAGTTCCTTTACTTTTCTTATATTTCCATTACTTAATCTTGCAATTCTATTCTTTGTCGCATCGTCTATACTCGTATTATTCAGATATTCTATGATTTTTTCTTCGGGAATTGAATTAAATTTTATTACTTGACAGCGAGATATTATTGTATCGGGAATTATGCTTAATTTTTCTGTTGTTAAAATAAATACCGTTTGTGCCGGTGGTTCTTCGAGAATTTTCAATATAGAGTTAAATGCTTCAATTCCCAACTGTTCCGCCAAGTTAACTATTATTACTCGCCAACCGGATTCAATATTGGAGTATAAAAGGTCTTTTTTTACCTTGCGAATATTACTTATTAGAATTTTTTTTGCTCCTTGCATTTTCAAACTTGCATAGGAATCTTTTTTTAAATTTTGAATTATTTCTTGATATTCCTCGAATTCATTTTTTGTTAATCCGGCAATCGGGTCATCGTCTTTTGGATTTTTTCCTCTGATTGTGGCAAAAATTAATTGCACATTAGGGTGATTTATGCTTTTCATTTTCAGACAAGAATTACATTTTCCACAAGCAGAAGTATCATTTGCAGATTCACAATTTAATGCACTCGCAAAATTTAACGCCATACTAATTTTACCACTTCCTTTCGGACCGGCAAATAGATATCCTGTCGAAATCATTTCCTTCTCAACAAATGTCATTAATTTGCCGTATATTTTCTCTTGACCGATTAATTCAAAAATTGTTTCGTTAATCATCTATTTTCCCAAGAATTCTTTAGCATTTTTTATCGTAATATCTGTAATATTTTTCCCACTTAAAAGAGATGCAATTTCATTAATTCTTTCATCTTTATTTAATATTTTTATGTAAGTTAAAGTCCGCTTTCCTTCAACTCGTTTATCAACTCGAATATGATTTTTGCCAAGCGATGCTATCTGTGGTAAATGTGTAATACATAATACTTGGTGAAATTTTTCCAATGCCTTAATTTGCTCGCCAACTATCCTACCGACTTTGCCGGACACTCCTGAATCTATCTCATCAAAAATCAAAGTTCCTATAGAATCCGCTCCGGCGAGAACGGTTTTTATCGCAAGCATAATTCTTGAAATTTCACCACCGGAAGCAACTTTAACTAACGGCTTGTAACTCTCGCCAACATTGGTAATTATCTGAAATTCAGTTTCATCGATTCCATTGCTTTTTGGTATAACTTTCTCATTTTTGAATATGATATATTTTTCATCACTTGCAAGTTTATTTGTAAATTCAACCTTGAAATCACTATCTTTCATACCGAGTTTATGTAATTTTTCTACTATGCTTTTTGAGAATTTTATTGCTGTTCTTTTTCTCTGTTCGTGAAGTTTTATCGCAATATCTTTTAATTTATTTCGTGATAACTCCAACTCTTTTTTGGCTATTTTTAAGCGAGAATCAAAGTCATTTCCCTCATTTAATTCACCTTTTAACAAGGCATAATATTCACAAAGTTCGTCATAACTTCTGTTGTATTTTCTCATCAAATAATTTATTCTTCCGACACGATCTTGCAACCATTCAAATCGTTCGCTGTCATGAGGAATAGTATCGCGATACGAAGCCATTGTTTGTCCAATTTCGCTTATCGAAATCATCACCGAATCCATCTCTCGCAACAAACTTTCATTTTTATTATCTATAGAATTTATCGTTTTTAAATCGTTATGCAAGTCATGAATCTTTCCTGATATAGAGTCATCATTTTCGTAAATAGTTGTTGCAATTTTATTTGACAATTCCACCAATTTTTGTGAATTTTCAAGTATATTCAACTCTTTTTCAAATTTTTCCAATTCACCTTTTTCCGGATTTATCTTTTTCAATTCGTTAAAATGAAATATTTTTAATTCCAATGCCTGTAAAAATGATTCTCTATTTTTAATTAAATTGATGTATTCCTTATAATCTCCATTAAATTTTTTAAATTTTTTAGAATATTCTTCACTTATTTTTTCATTTGGCAAATAATTGTCAAGATATTCTAAATGATTTTTGGGATTTAATATTCGTTGATTATCATGTTGGCCGTGCATCTCTACGAGATTGTTTCCGATAATTTTCAATGCAGAAATAGGAATTAAAGCATCATTAATGAATGCTCTTGATTTTCCCGTTTTGAATACTTCTCGTCGAATATTTATATTATTGTAGTCAATCGGTAATTCATATTTATCTACGACTGCACTAATCTCTTTATTTTTTGGCAAATAGTCAAAATCCGCCTCTATTATCGAAGAATTTCCGTTATTACCTATCATCGTAGTGTCCGCCCTTTGTCCCAATGATAATCCAAAAGCATCGATAACAATAGATTTTCCTGCACCTGTTTCGCCGGTAAAGAGTGTTAAACCTTTATTAAATTTTATTTCAACCTCTTCAATTATGACGAAATTCTTTATTTTAATATTTTTTAACATAG
>JAYEHX010000198.1:0-7924 GCA_034659735.1 Fidelibacterota bacterium
AGATAATAAAGATATAAAAACTCCTGAAATTGAATTATTTGAAAATTTTAAAAAAACATTAAATAAAAAATGGAACGGAATTGAATGTTATTCTGAAATGATTGAAAGCAATTATCATAATAAATTTCAAGCAGAGTGGGCAGGTTTTTATTTTGAATATAAATTTGAAAATTATTTAAAATCAAATCCAAATTATACAAAAATTTGCAAATTTATAAAAGATAAAAAAGTAGGTTCTATAGATTTAGACATTAAATTTTCTAAAGGATTTTATGGAGATTTAAAAACTCATTCCGAATCATCTTCAGCAATATTAGGAAACGATCAGAAAACTATTTTTGCGATATTAAAAAGTGATAAAAAATTTTGGTATATTGTGCTAAATCACAAAACAACTATGGATTCCAATAAATCTTATGTTGTAACTAAATTTTGGAATAAAAAACAAAACAAAAGTGATTTACTGAGTTATAGTAGTAAAATGAAAAATTCTGTAGAACTCTCAAATTTAGAAATTCTAGAAATAAATGAGTACAATCAGAACTATTTATCAGAATTCAAACAAGGTAAAAATAGTGATGGAAGTATAAGAAATGTAAAAATAAAAATAAGTTCAAAATTAATTCATAATTTTAGAATATATGAATCTGAAATTTAATTATTTCAAGATATGGAAAATCGCTTCGCTCTCATGCCAAAAAATTGGGGAAATATTACTGGGAAAAAAAATACTTTTAATTGCCCAACGCTTCACACACTAACCGTCCATCCTACTTCACCCAACTCCAATAAACAGTCACCTGAGTAAATCGCAAATTTGGATAGAGATTATTTGCAGAATATATATATTGATCTAAAATATTTCTCATTTTAAATTCTATCGTGAAAGTACTTACTGTTGCACTCACGAGAATATTCGCTGTCCAATCTCCAGAATAATATTCTCCATTTGACTCAATCGGAATATATCTTAATAGTTTAGGATTGTATTTTACATGTTGAAAATATCTGTGATAATGATATGATGCATCTACTTTTGAATTCAACAATAAATTATTGTCAAACAATCTGAATTTACTCATAAGTCCGAGATGTAAATCCATAATTCCCGGATGATAAAATTGATAATTAAAATCACTTGTATAACTATAATTTAATTGTGAAAACGGCTTGATGAATTTGAAATTTAAACTTGTGAATAGCTGTCCTTTAGAATATAAACCACCACTATTTTTTTCTGTCACCAAACTATCGTTCACATAAATCAACGAATATGAACTATCTATTTGCGAATGAACCGAGCCAAAAAATTTGAAATCGAAAAATTTATTTTCAATACTCAATCTCGCATTTCCACCAATAAATCTATTAACAAAATTCATATCAGTAAAATATTTATTCAATTCAAATGGTGATTTTTTCGTATTATAAAATAGATTTATCATTAACGGCTTCGATTTGAATTTAACATTTATCTGTGGATATATCTCCTCGTTAGAATAATATTTAGCGAAAAAATTTGTCTCCAATTGTTTGAACTCTAATGCAAATCCTGTCTTTACACTCCACAAATATTCATAATTTCCATTATACCAATAATCAATATTTTCACCTGAAACATTAAATTTTAATTTTCCAAGTGAGAGCGAATTTCCAAATTTTGTGATTGTATATAAATGATTTCCAATCAATGTAGAATCCACATTTTTCTTATTTATATCAACGACTTTCAAAGAGCCGAAAATATCTAAATGACCATTTCCATACTTATGATTAAAAGCTAAATTGTGAGTTGTCAAATCGTATGTTGCCGGAGTGACTGACATCATCACATCACGATTATAATTAATTAAATTTTCTGAAACTGCAATATCTTGATACGAATTTATTCTCGAATATTGAACATTTGACTTTGCAGTTTTCATCTTTCCCCAAAAAACAAATCTCTCATATAAATCCTGTTCCTGATCAAATTTATTATAATTACTCCACTGCCCGACAAATAAAAATTGCCTGTTTTTTGTATTTGGTCTATACTTCACAACAACATCATTTGATTTATTACTCGCTTGCTCCCATTTTAAAAATGTGTATGTAGAATCAAAATTCTGTGGAAAATTAGAAGCATCACAACCAATCCAACTCGCAGGATAAATCATATTTGCTTCATTCAGATATGGTGAAAATGTCAGATGTTTAGAATATGTATCAATACCTAATTCCTGTGAAAAAGTAAAATTCACAAAAAGAAAAATAGTTAAAAATGACAAAAATAATTTATGCAATATCTGTTTAAATATTTTCATCTACACTCTCTGTGAATGAAAAATATTGTGGTGAATGTTCAATTACATATTCTAAAATCTTCGGCAAAATCATAAAGAAAATTAATGTATTCGCAACAATATGAATTGTCGAAAATGGAATTCCAACAATGTAAGTCGCAATAATTTGCTTGAAGTCAAAACCCGAAGCAATCGGAAATGCAAGTGTCGTTAATGAGTCATAAATCAGTGTTAAAAGAAATCCTACCACTCCAAGTAAAATACTGAATTTGATTTTATTATTTGGAAAATATTGAATAATGCTTCGGAATGAAAAACCAATAATTGCAAAAATAGTAAATCCAAAAATTTGCGAAATCAACAATGGTGGAAATGCCAAACTACTTCCAAATGGATTCAAAGTAGTGAAAACAATCTCTCCAATAATTGCAACAATTAATCCTCTCGCCAAACCAAAAAGTAAACCTGCCAAAAATGTAATTAATGTAATAAATTCAATATTTGGAACAAATGCAAATGTATATCCAAGTGCCCAAAATAGAGCGAGAAAAATACCAACTTCGCTGATTTTTTTATTGTGTTTATATATTCTGAAAATTTTATTTTGACTTTTTTTCACTGCTCTTTTCTTCGTTTTTTTCACTCTCTTTATAAAGCGGTATTCTAAAATAATTGCTAAGCGATGTCCAGTTATTATCGCCGATATCATTTTCTATTGCCTGCTGGAACATATTCATTCGGGAATCCAATTCATCAAGATAGTGAACAATAATGGCTTCCGGCATCGCAGGTTTTTTTGGCGACTGATATTCGTATTTGCCTTGATGAGAAAGAATAATATGTTCGATTTTTAACTCTAACTCTTTTGGAAAATCTTCTATCTTTTTTATCTTATTTTGAATCATTGAATATCCAAGCACAATGTGTCCGAGGAAATTTCCGGCATCTGTATATATGTTATTTGGGAAGCCACTTAATTCAATTAGTTTGCCAATATCATGAAGCAAAATTCCGGTAATTACCAAATCTTTATCTACTTCATAATTCCTAATTGCAATCAATCCCATTCTCAAAATCGATTCTATGTGTTCAAGAAATCCGCCGACAAATGCATGATGAAGTTTCATACTTGCCGGAAATATTTTTAAATCTTTTTCGTTTTCTGAATATATATCTTCAACTAATTCTTTCAAAAACGGATTAGAAATCATCTCAATTGCTTTCTGAATATTTTTCCATAATTTTTCCGTATTCTTTTTTGATTTTGGTAATAGCAATTCCCAAGAAAAATTTCTCTCCTCAAATTCATTCTCATCTATCTCAACAATCTTCTCAATATTCAACTGTTTTTTTTCATTAAATTCTTCTACAATCGCATTTACACCAACTACCATTCCCTTATCAATTTTATCATTTATCTCTTTTGCATTTTCCCATATTTTTCCGGAAATCATTCCGGTTGCATCACTTAAAAAAATATCTAAATATAATTTACTACTACGAGTTAATCGAAGATTTTTACTTCTCAAAAGTAAATAACTCCAAATCTCACTCTGATTTTCATACTCTTTAATCGATTTGAATTTAATTTTTTTGGACATAATTAACTCTCCACATTAAATGAAGTATTTATTGATTAATAATATATTTATAAGTTAAATTTTCAATTTACCATTTTCATCAAAATCAACAATAATACCATCAATGATAATTCCTGTGACTCCCCTGTACCAAATTGATTCAAAATATGGATTAAAAACCGTAATATTTTCCTTTGCTTCTTTTAAAATGTCCGTTGGATTATGTTTATCTTGCGACCAATCTTTAGGTGGATTATTCATGAATTTACTTGAATCTACAAGTATATAAAATGGCACTTCTCTTTCATAAGCAATTCTCAAAACAGAGTGTGTTCCAATTTTATTCACAAATCCTTGATGCCAATACCAATCGCTTCCGACTATCACAATATCGCTCAAATCAATTGCTCGTTCCATAGCGGCATCGGTATATAAAGAAACCGGAACATCATTATTCGATAAAAATTTCGCAAGTGCTATTCCCTCGCATGCCGGACGAGCTTCAGTCATTGAAACCGAAATATCAATTTTTTTTTCTACGGCATTCATAATTGCTTTTCTAATAATCGAACTATGGCTAAATGTAAATATCTTGTTATTATTTTTTAGTAATTCAAAAGATTTGTCAACTGTTAATTGAATATTTTTATTTATTTCTTCTGCAAAATTATCTAATAACTCTACCAAATTGCCGGAATCGTTTTTTATATGATTATGTAAATTTGGAAAAATTGCCATTAATGGATGTGCTTTTATAACTTTATCGTAAAAATAATTCATCTCTTTTTTCAATTCATCGTTTGACATATTTGAATTTTCAGAAAAAAATCTCTTTAGAACATGTATATATTTAAACAATAATGTTGTAGCACCCGCCTCTTGTTCCATTAAAAGTCCTTCAAATTCAGGATAATTTTTCATAATTTTTTACTCCTTTTGGTAACTTAACACTATTTTTATTTTTATCATCTATTAATTTATTTTGGAATTCATATAATTGTTTTATCTCTTTTATTGAATTATCCATATTGTTTAAAGCTTTTTTTGCTCTTTTAAATTCACCTTTTCTTCGACTTAATTCAGCGATATAATAGTATAATAGAGATTGATTTTTATCAGATTTTGTGCTTTCTAAAATAGTTTTTCCAAAATATTGAATTGCTTTTTCTCTCTTTTCATCTGCTTTTTCTGTCATTTTATTATCATCGTATAGCCAAGAAATTCTTAAATATGCATCGGCAAATAAGTATGCAGAACCCTTTTTAACATTCAATATTCTCAAATAATTGTCAAACAATTCATAAGTAGTTGGATTATTATCGGCGAAATTATTTAAATATTCATTCGACTCAACAAAACTTTGAACTTCCTGAATATTCTCCGGAACAATAGAAAAATCGTGATCTATATAATAACAATTGTGACAAATCAAAAGCCAATCATCTAATAAATCATCTTGACCTGTATGAATTCTAAAATCAGAATCAATCGACTCAATTTGAAAAAGATTATCTTTTGGATTATTCGTTACCCTATTGCCACAAACCGGACATAGAATATGTTTATCTTCATTTTCCATTACTTCTCACCTCCTAACCTTCTAACCTTCTAACCTTCTAACCTCCTAACCTCCTAACCCCTTCCAACCCCTCACTTCCAACCACTTCTTTTGCGGGAATTCTGTTGTAAACATTTTATTAATTATCTCAATTGCTTTTCTATGATTTTTCCAAGCAACTTTTTCTTTTGCTTCTTTGTAGTTTAACCATTCAAATTCACTATGTTCCCTGCTCAATCTTACTTCTCTATCTTCCACAACAGCAACAAAAACAGGAACGAGATTGAAGCGGTCTTCTTTGGCTTCATAAAAATTACTCGTAAAATCTGCAACAAACAACTCTTTTGGAACTAATCCCGTTTCCTCTTTCAATTCTCTTAAAGCAGTTTGCCAAGCGGGTTCATTTTCTTCAATTTTTCCGTGAACACAATGAAAAATTCCCTCATATTGCAATCCAATATTTCGCCTCATTATCAAAAACTTTAACTCTGAAAAACTTTTATTTATCACCCAACAATCTATCACACGAGTTACGATTTCAGTCATATTTTTCCCAATCAATAATTATTTAGAATGGCAAATCGTCGTCGTTATCTTGTGCCTGATTATTATCATTTGCATTTGTGTTAGTGTTAGTATTAGCACTTGCTTTATTGAAATTTCCTTGTGAATTATCGCCTTTGCCAAGCATTGTAATTGTCTCAATCATAACTTCAGTTGTATATTTGTCATTACCACTTTTATCTTGCCATTTGCGAGTTCTCAAGCGACCATCAATATAAACCAAACGACCTTTTGTAATATAATTACTAATGTAATCCGCTGTTTTTCCAAAAGCTACACAACGATGCCATTCTGTTTTATCTGTGTATTCAGAATCTCCCTTCTTCTTGTATGTCTCATTAGTTGCAACACTTATGTTTACAACATGAAACCCATCTGAAACTGCTTTCAATTCAGGATCTTGTCCTAAATGTCCAACTAAAATCACCTTGTTCATTGAATTCTTGTGCATAATATCCTCCTGTTTTTAAATATTACTTGCTTGTATCAGTTTAATAAAATCAATTATTCCATTATTTTTTGAAATAAGAAAACCGTAAAATGGTCTCTCTTGATGATTACCAATTATTGTTTGATTTATAATATTTTTTGTATTAAATAATCGTTTTCCATCAAATTCTATATTATCATTTGAAACTATAATTTTTTCTATAGATTGAATATTTATAATTTTATTTTCTTTTTCATCAGTCAGATATGGATTGGACATATCCGGAAAACGACTACCATATTTTTCATTATTTTTTCCAATTAGCGGATTAAATCCTGAAACATTAATATGATTTTTTATCATGAAAATTTCATTCTCTTCAATATTCTCATTCATTTCGGTGACAATTATAACTTTACTGTCTTTTGCCAATTCAAAATATTGTTCAGAATTTAAATATCCATTCACTTCAATAAATTTTCCACCATAAGGAATTTTTATTTTATCTCGTCTGTCAACATCCGATAAATTGATCCAACAATAATTATTTTTTTTATTTTCTCTCACCAAAAATCCCTCTTCCAATTCTTATCATTGTCGCTCCCTCTTCAAGAGCAATTTTATAATCGTTTGTCATTCCCATCGATAATTTATCAAATTTTATATTTTCCGTTTCGTTTTTTTTATTAAACTCCGCCAACTCTTTTAATTGCTTGAATGAATTACGAATTTTATTTTCATCTTTTGTCAATGGACTTATTGTCATCAAACCAATTATCTGAATATTTTTATATTTCTGAATTTGTAATATAAATTTTTCCAACTCTGCCGGTTCAACTCCGCCTTTATTCTCTTCGCCTGAAGTATTCACTTCAATCAAGCATTTTATTTTTGTTTCCAAATTATCAATTTTTCTAACAATTTTCTCTCTATCCAAACTGTGAACATAATCAAAATTTTCTACGACTTTTTTGACTTTATTTGATTGCAATTTCCCAATATAATGTCTCTCAATTCCGGGAAAACTCTCCTTTTCAAATTTAGATATCGCATCTTGAATTTTATTTTCGCCAATAGTGTCTAAACCAGAATCTATTCCATTTAGCATTACATCAATTGGAAAAGTTTTTGTCACACCAATTAGTTTTACATTTTCAGAATGTTTACTATATTTCTGAATATTTTTCTTAATTGTATCTATTTTATCAACATAAATTGGTTCCAAAATTTCTACTCCTCATCTTCTTCATTTTCTTCCGCTACATAAGCAACTGCACTTAAATGATCTTCGCCTTTCAAATTAATAAGTTTCACGCCTTGTGTATTTCTTGAATAGGTGCTAATCTTATTTATTGGCATTCTAATCATCAACCCGCCTGCCGAAATCAGCATCAAATCATCTTTTTCTACTACCTCTTTCAGTGCGATCATTTTCCCAACTTTTGCATTTGTCTTTAATGTTATCACACCTTTTCCACCACGATGTTGAGCACGATAATCACTAATT
>JAYEHX010000199.1:0-7909 GCA_034659735.1 Fidelibacterota bacterium
GGGAAAAATCAAAGCAAAAATTACTCCAACAATTAGCAGATATGGTGCAGGAGAAATTAATATAAATACAAAAAAAGATGAGATAATTGAAGATGTTTTTCCATATTTTTTTTCAATCAATTCCGGAATTGTATAGTTTCTATTTCTCTGAATTTTCTTCGCAAGAAATATTGCAAATACAAAAGCAAAAATGTAATATGGAAATGAAAATACAACCCAATTACTAATTCCATATCTATAAGTAAATTCGCCAACTCCAAGAATTCCGCCATACCAAGTCGATACCAATGTCATTATAAAAATCGGAGTTGTAATTCTGCGACCTGATAAAAAATAATTTTCGGCACTTTCATCACCGGATTTCCTGACAAACCCTATAACAAATAAAGCACACAAATAGACAACAATAATTAAAATATCTATATTTGCGAGTTCAATTTTCATAAAATATTATTTATTTGATTGAATAAAAACAAGAATTCCGCTTGAAAAAGAAATTTTAATTTCATCCGATATAAATTCATTGCTCAATCCGCGACTGCCAATTGAAAACACTTTTTCATTCACTGAATATTTTGCATTTTCTATCTCCAAATCTTCAACTTGTGGCAAAGCGATAATTGAAAACAAATCGCCGTTTTCTCCGTAAATTGAATAATGTCCGGATTGCAAAAAAATTAATTTTTCACTATTTGAATAAATCGTTAAATTTATTTTATCTAAATATTTATATACAATCGCAAAATTTATCAACAGATGATCTAATCTGCCACCGGTAATTCCTACGATAGAAACTTCTGAATATTCATTAATTATCAACCATTCAATTGCTTTCTCAAAATCACTTTTATTTTGATCTTCCACTTCTATTATTTTTACATCCGTCGGCATTTTCTTAATCGAATCCAAATCACCAATTACAATATTCGGAGTGAAATTAAATTTTATAATTTTATCATAAGCACCGTCAGTGGCAATTATCAAATCACTTGAATTGCCAATTTTTTGAATCATTTCTCTATTTTCTAACTTTCCATTTAGAATGAGAAGTGCTTTTTTTTTCACTAATTACTCCGCAAAAAGTGTTACACCTTTTGAACTTGTTATTTTTTTTAATACGATATCGCCATTTTTCATTTTTCTGCCTGATTTATCAATTGGAGGAAATATCACAATTTTATTACTTGCTGTTCTTCCCATCATTTCAGATTCAGATTTTTTGCTAAATCCTTCTACAATAACCTCAACTTCTTTGCCAACACATTCGCCATTTCTCAATAATGAATGTTCTTTTTGCAACTCAATCATTTCAGAAAGTCGCCGTGATTTGTCAGATTCACTTACATCATCTTCCATCTCATAAGCTCTGCTATACGGTCTTGGCGAATATTTAAACATAAAAGAAGTATCAAATTTTACCGCTTTCATAACCTTCAAAGTTTCCTGAAAATCCGCCTCCGTCTCGCCCGGAAATCCAACAATCATATCGGTTGTGATTGACATATTCGGAACATATTTTCTAATCATTTCCACCAAATTCAAAAAATGTTCCTGTGAATATTTTCTATTCATCGCTTTCAGAATTCTATCGGAACCGGATTGCAATGGCAGATGAATATGATTCGCGAGTTTTGGAAAATATTTTTTATGTAATTGCAATAATTCTTCAGTTATATCCTGCGGATGTGGTGAAATATATCTGACTCTTTTTATGCCATCAATCTTCATAACTTCCTTCAACAAATCTACAAATGAGTTATTTTCATACTTGTAGGAATTCACATTTTGCCCCAATAGAGTTGCCTCAATAAAACCTTTCTCAACTGCATCTTTGATTTCATTGATTACACTTTCAACCGGTTTGCTTCTCTCTCTACCACGAGTAAATGGAACTATGCAGTAGGTACAAAATTTATCGCAACCTCGCATAATTGTAATCCAAGCATTAATTTTAGAATTTCTTGCCGGAAATAAATCGTCATATACTTCCGTTTCAGATAAATCGGTAAACACTGATTTTTTATTTTTACTTTTTAATATCTTCGGCAAATTTCTATAAGAATCGGGACCCAAAACAAAATTAACATTACTGCTTTTTTGGAAAATATCACTCTTTAAATTTTGAGCCATACATCCGATAACACCAATTTTCACATCTTTATCGTCTGGCAAAATTTTATTTATCATTCCAATACGAGAATATATTTTCTGCTCAGGTTTTTCTCTGACACTGCAAGTATTTATCAAAATAATATCGGCTTTCTCTATCGAATCTGTAGATGATAAACCTTCAGAATTGAGAATTCCTCGAACAATTTCACTATCCGATTCATTCATCTGACAACCATAAGTTTCGATATAATATTTTTTCATTTTGTCTCTTTCTTTGTTTCACGCAAAGTTCGCAAAGAAACAAAGTTCGCAAAGTGTCTTAATTTATTCCTTTAAAAATTTTAAAACACTTGTGTTCTTTGAGTGAAATCCTCACTTCAATTCTATTTCAAAGTTTTTTCCAGAAGTTCGTTCATTCTATTAACCATTTTCGATTTATCCAATTCCATTCCTGCATTAAAAAGTGCATTATCATAAATCTGTTCAGCAATTTGTGTAATCAATTTTTCATCTTTCTTACTATCAACTAATTTAGATATTTTCTTAATCAACGAATTTTTTGGATTAATTTCTAATATTTTCTTACCGGTTGGAAAAACATTACCTTTTGCATCTTTCAAAATTTTCTGCATATTTGTTGTCATATTATCATCAGGATTTACAATAATTGCCGGAGATTTTACTAATCTATCAGATAAAATTACTTTTTCCAAATCATTTTTGAATATTTTTTCCATCCATTTTGTAAGTTTTTCAAAACTATCTTTTGATTTTTCATCATCTTTCTTTTCATCATCTTTTTTATCAATTTTAATATCCGATTTATCGGCAGAGACCAATTTTTTCTCTTCATAATCCATCAATGCAGACATTGTGAAATCATCAATCGCTTCATATAGAAAAATTACTTCGATATCTTTCGCTGTAAATGTCTCTAAATACGGACTATTTTCAATCTCTTGGCGATTATTTCCATGCAAAAAGTAAATCTCTTTTTGCTCCTTATCCGCTCTTTTTAGATATTCATCTAAAGAAGTTAATTCATCTTTTTTTGTTTTACTTGTTTCAAATCGTAATAATTTTGCAAGTTTATGTCTGTTTTCAAAATCGCTATTTATTCCCTCTTTTACAAATGGTGCAAATGTTTTCCAAAAATCGAGAAACTTTTTCTCATCTTTTTTCGCTTCTTCAATTAGGTATTTTACAATTCGTTTAGTTAAGAATTTATTAATTTTTGAAACAATTAAATTATCCTGTAATGTCTCTCTCGAAATATTCAAAGATAAATCTTCAGAGTCAACAACTCCTTTAATGAATCTTAAATAATCCGGCAATATTTCCTTAACTTTCGATTCGATTAATATCTTATTGCAATATAAATTCACACCAGGTTCCATTCTATTAAATCCGAAAATTTCCATATTTTCTTTTGGAAAATACAATAATGTATTCATCTGGATTGGAGCATCTGAAGAGGTGTGCAACTTATAAAACGGATCAGATGGTGAATTTGTCAGGAACTTATAAAATTCATTATAGTCCTTTTCTTTCACCTCTTTTTTATTTTTTACCCAAATCGCTTGAACTGTATTTACTCTCTTTTCGTCAATGAATATTGGCGATGAAACAAAATTTGAATACTCTTTAATAATACCTTTAACTTCATCTTCTTCCGCATATTTTTCATAATCTTTTTTTAATTCTACTACTATTCTTGTTCCTCGTTTAAGTCCGCTCTCTTCAACAATTGTGTAATTATTTTCTCCATCGGAAGTCCAAATATATCCTTTAGAATTTTTCTTATATGAACGAGTAATGACTCTGACTTTTTGGGAAACCATAAATGCAGAATAAAATCCAAGTCCGAATTGTCCGATAAGTTTTGCTGCGTCTTCTTTATTCTCAGCAAGTTTTTCTATAAATTCTTTTGAGCCGGAATGTGCGACAGTTCCAAGATTTTCGATTAATTCTTCTTTTGTCATTCCAATTCCCGTATCAGAAATTGTGAAAGTTTTCGATTTCTTGTTTAATTCAATTTTAATATCCAAATCAAGATCTTGATCGATTACATCTTTTTCAACCAATGAAACATGTCTAAATTTTTCCAAAGCATCTGAAGCGTTTGAAATCAATTCACGAATAAATATATCCTTATTTGTATATAATGAATGAATTACAACATCCAAAACTTTTTTAATTTCCGCTTGATATTCATAAGATTCAATTTTTTTTGCCATTTTTTTCTCCTTTTTTTTATTTTTTTAATGACCTGAAAGTTAGTTATTATTTAACTAATTATCAAGTTTCAATTTGCTTTTTTTCAAATTTATTATTTTCATCATCCATGCAAATTAGCAATTTAAAAAATAGTACCGAGGGAGGGAATTGAACCCTCAAGGGCCGAAGCCCGGGGGATTTTGAATCCCCTGCGTTTGCCAATTTCACCACCCCGGCGAATGTCATAAAGTCGTAAATAATTTTTTAAAAAACAAGCATTATTTTAATAAAATTCAGAGAATTTAAAGAATTCTAAGTTTTTCTCTTCTGTTTCTTTGCAGCCGGAAATAAAACATTATTCAATATCAATCTATAACCAGGATTATTTTTATGTAATTCCAGATTTGTTGGTGGATCGCCTACGAAATGTTTATAATCCGCAGGATCGTGACCGCCATAGTAAGTGAAAGTTCCTTTCCCAAAATTTCCGTGAATATATTTTACCATATCACCATTTTTTACTTCGCCCAATATCAGAACATGTTTTTTAATTATTTGTCTATTAAATCCTGTCGTTTGTCCCATAAATCCTTTAATAATTGATCGGTGATTTTGTGTTAACATCGTTGGCACCGGATCAAATTTTGCTGAAAATTCAAATAGTGAAAAATAATCTTTGCTTGGATTTAGTGCTAATGGTAAATTACTCGGCGGAAAATCTATATCGGAAAATTCATAAATTAATGGATTCAAATTCAAGTTAAAATTTTCAAAAGCAAATGTTTGAGAAAAATCTAACTTATTATGAATGTTATTATCAATTCCATCACCATCAAAAACTGACGGAACAATATCTAATTTTTGTGCTGAAAGAGCGATTTCGTAAGTATCGGTAGCCGCACACATTGCAAACATAAATCCACCATTCGCAACATATTCTTTTATTCGCAAAGCAACTGCCAATTTAAGTTTTGACACTTTATTAAATCCGAGTGAGGTCGCCAATGTTTCTTGCATCTTTTTATCATTTTTATACCAATTTGTGTGACGATAATTTCTATAAAATTTTCCATATTGTCCTGTGAAATCCTCATGGTGTAAATGTAGCCAATCATAATCATTGAGTTTTCCTTGAACTATTTTGGTATCGTAAATTTTTTCGTAAGGAATTTCTGCATAAGTTAAAGCCATTGTCACAGCATCGTCCCAAGGCATCTTATTTGGTGGAGTATAAACAGCTATCTTCGGCTCTTTTTCTAACAGCATCACATCCATATTATTGTTTTCTATTACATTTAGAATTCCATTATAATCCGCTTCGCTTATCTCTTCGTAAGAAACTCCTCTAATCAAACACTGCTTTTTTATATTGCTGTAATTTTCTACAACAAAAGATCCACCACGATAATTTAATAACCAATCGACAGTTTCATTATTTTCTAAAACCCAGAAAGCAATTCCGTAACTTTTTAGATGATTGTTTTGATTCTCATCCATTGGAATTAGTATTTTTGCGAAAAGAACTGTGGATAATGTGACTATTAAAATTAATATTTTTAGTTTGTTTTTAATTTTATTCTCCTTTTGTCTGTTGTGCTAAAGACCGTTTGAATGGTAGTTTCTCTCAATCCATATCGTAAAAAATATATCATAGTATCATACATCAGAAGCAATAATTTTCTCAAATCCTTTACGAGATTCTTTTGGCATACTTGTCGGTTTTCCATCTATTCCAATATAAACTATTCGTGTCGATGCCGTTAATATTAATTTTCTATTTTGATTATACATTTCATAATCTAAAACGATTGAACTTTTTCCAAGATTAGAAATTGTTGCTTCTATTGAAAGTTCATCGCCAAAAACCGCCGGATATTTATAATCAATTTCTAAATGTGCAATTACCGGCCATTTTTTTAATTTATCATAACTATTAAAACTAAGACCCATTTGTTCTATATAATCTCCACGAGCTTTCTCAAGATAATTTGTATAAACTCCGTTATTTACATGTTTGAATGAATCTAATTCGTAACTTCTGACTTTTATTTTTGTTGTTAATTTTTTCATTGATATTCCAATTTATTTTTTAATATTTGCCACGATAAATACATTGATAATTTCTCGCCCACTTATTCAGCAATGTCATTTGTTGTCATATTCACCACAAAAGAACACAAGGAACACAGAGAGCATCTAATTCATCTAATTATTATCATCGAATTAATCGAATTTATCTAATTGGTTGTTATTTGTTTTTTTGCAACGAACTATAAATAACTCTTTGCGTGCTTTCTTTCTTCCTTTGCGAACTTTGCGTGAAATCCGTGAAATCTTAAGAGAATATTTTCAAGACAGCAATAAAAATAGTTAACAGACCAAAAGAGCCACCAATCATCCAAGTAAGTTGATTAAAGCGTTTATCCATATAATTTTGCATATCATTAAATCGTTTATCATTCGCATCAAATCGTTTATCCATACTTTTTTGCAAATCACTAAATCGTTTATCACTTGCTTCAAATTTTGCTTCCATCAATATTCGTTGATTTTTCAGCTCTTCTTCAAGTTTGATTAATCTTTCGTAAATATCTCTCATCGATGGATCTAAAAATAATTCATTGTCCTGCTTTTTTTTGTATTTATTAATCTCTTCTATAAAATATTGATGAAATATTACGCCAAGATTCTCTTTGGATATATTTGCCCCTGTGTTATAGATTGCTCTTGGCTCGTTAACTGTATTTTCTTTATCCATTTTTCTCTCCTAAATTCTATCGCAATATATAAAATATTATTTGAATTTACAAAACTTTTTTAATTTAAAATTCATATTTACCACAAAAGAACACAAGGAACACAGAGAGCATCTAATTCATCTAATTATTATCATCGAATTAATCGAATTTATCTAATTGGTTGTTATTTGTTTTTTTGCAACGAACTATAAATAACTCTTTGCGTGCTTTCTTTCTTCCTTTGCGAACTTTGCGTGAAATCCGTGAAATCTTAAGAGAATATTTTCAAGACAGCAATAAAAATAGTTAACAGACCAAAAGAGCCACCAATCATCCAAGTAAGTTGATTAAAGCGTTTATCCATATAATTTTGCATATCATTAAATCGTTTATCATTCGCATCAAATCGTTTATCCATACTTTTTTGCAAATCACTAAATCGTTTATCACTTGCTTCAAATTTTGCTTCCATCAATATTCGTTGATTTTTCAGCTCTTCTTCAAGTTTGATTAATCTTTCGTAAATATCTCTCATCGATGGATCTAAAAATAATTCATTGTCCTGCTTTTTTTTGTATTTATTAATCTCTTCTATAAAATATTGATGAAATATTACGCCAAGATTCTCTTTGGATATATTTGCCTCTGTGTTATAGATTGCTCTGGGCTCGCTAACTTTATCTTCTTTATACATTTTTCTCTCCTAAATTCTATTGCAATATATAAAATATTATTTGAATTTACAAAACTTTTTTAATTTAAAATTCATATTCACCACAAAAGAACACAAGGAACACAGAGATTATCTAATTTATCATCGAATTAATCTAATTAATCTAATT
>JAYEHX010000200.1:0-7742 GCA_034659735.1 Fidelibacterota bacterium
ATTATAGCCGTTTTTTTCAAGTGATTCTTTATTTTGTGTAAAAAACGGATTGTGATACATATTCTTATTCATCGCAAGAGCAAAAAAAGTATCCTTCGGCTTGGCAGTCATCAGCATTGTGCTTAACAAATCATCAGCGATTCCATTTGCGACTTTGCCAATAATATTTGCCGTAGCAGGAGCAACCAAAAAAATATCTGCCTCACTGACTAAATCTATATGACGAGTAGAAACGACTCTATCTTTGTCGAACATATCCGTTAAGACCTTATCGCCGGTAAAGGTTTCAAATATTAATGGAGTCATAAATTCTTGAGCAGATTGTGTCATAATTACTTTTATTTCACAATTATAATTATTCACAAGACGACGAATAAGTGAAGGAATTTTGTATATTGCAATTCCACCTGTTAACCCGATTAATATTTTTTTATTTTTTAGATTCATTTGCTTGTTAAGAAATTCTATTATTCGTCTTCTTTAACTTCTGAACTTTTTTCTACATGTTCAAATTCTATTTTTTCTTCTTCATATTCTCGCATTGCAATTGTAGTAGGTTTCTCGAAAGATGAAAAATCAATGTGGTCATAATCCAAACTTTCTTCAAGCTCTTCATCTGACATGTAAGTTTTTAGTTTAAATTGTTCTGCTCGTTTTTGGTTTATTTGTCTCGCTCTTTTTGCAATAACAGTTATTGCTTCGAAAATATCTCGTTTATCATTCTTATCTAATTGATTTACAGGTGACATTTTTATTTCTCCTTATTTTAAAATTTTAGTTTTTATTATTTTTTCAATTTTTCTGACACAACTGCTTAATTTATCATTAATTACGATAAAATCAAAGTGTTCTTTTTCTTTTTTTTCCAATACGATTCTCGATAACCGCTTTTTGATTGTTTTTTCTGTTTCTGTTGCTCTATTTTGCAATCGTTTTATCAAAATATCTTCATTTGGCACATCAATAAATATTGTTATTGAATTATTTTGGAACTGGTTTTTTACATTTATTGCACCCAAAACATCTAAATCTAAAATGAGAATTTTTCCATTTTTTAGTGCAGTTTCAATTTGTTTTTTTGTTGTTCCATAGAAATTTCCGTGAACATTTTCATATTCAACAAGTTTTTTAGAATTTAATAATTTTTGAAATTCTTCTGTTGAAATAAAATTATAATCTTTTCCTTCTTTCTCATAATTCCTTTTTTCTCGTGTCGTTGAGGAGACGGAGAATTCCCAAGATTCGTTATTCGATAACAATTGATTTATGATTGTCGTTTTTCCTGCACCGCTGTGTGCCGCGAAAATTACTAACATTCCTTTTCTATTTTTTTGTTCCATAATATTATCTCATAAGAATTATTGTATATTTTGACACTGTTCTCTTAATATCTCTAATTGATTTTTTATCTCTACTACTTTTTGTGAAATTTCCGATGAATTCACTTTATTTCCGGTTGTTGCAATTTCTCTGAATGACTCTTGAATAAGAAATGTCAATCTTTTTCCAATATTCTCATCGTAATCCAAATATTTTTTAAATTGTTCTATATGACTTTCCAATCTTTCATTTTCTTCGGAAATATCTAATTTATCTGCCAATAAAACTATCTCTTTTTGAATAGAATCATCGTCAATTGTTTTTATATCTAATAATTTTTTTACTCTTTCTTTTAGTTTTTCTAAATGTTGAACGATATTTTCTCTCTGTAATTTTTTAATTATTACATTTTCTTCTCTTATATTTTCTATAATTTTTAAGAATGATTTTTTTATAAATTCGCCTTCTTGCAATTCCATTTCAATTAAATTATCCAATGCTTTTTCTGTGCAAGATAGTATCGATTTGGTAAATTCTGAATTTTCTAAATCTTTTGAATCTGTAGAAAAAATATCCGGAATCAAAAGCAAATCTGAAATACTCACATCATTGTTTTTGAGATTAAATTCCCTTTTTACAGTTCGTAATTCGTTTATATAATTTTTGATAAGATCTTTATTAATTTTAGTATTTATAATTGAATTTTCTGATTTGGAAAAAGTAATTCTATATTTTACATTTCCTCTTGAAATATGTTGCTTGAGTAGTTTATTAATTGGTTCTTGTAAGAATAATAAATTTTGTGATAAATTTAAGTCGATATTTAAATATCTGCTGTTCACAGAATAAATCTCCACTTGAAATTTATTGCCGTCATAATCGCCCTCAAATCTACCAAACCCTGTCATACTTTTCAAAATATACCTCTCCTATTTTATATGGTAAGTATAATAAATATAAACCTTTATTCAAACGAAAAAATGCAGGAAAAAGATTTCACGGATTTCACGGATTTCACGGATTTCACGGATTTCACGGATTTCACGGATTTCACGCAAAGCTCGCAAAGAAAGAAAGAAAGAACGCAAAGAGTTGGTTATAGTTCGTTTTAGTTCGATGCTAAAAAAACAACAAAACATTTCGGTGTCTTTCGGTGCATTCGGTGGTAAAAAATCCCCAAAGTTAGTTATAGTTCGTTTTAGTTCGGTGCAAAAAAAACAAAAAAAACCGCGAAGCGGTTGAATGTTATTAACTACAGGTGGAACCTGTAGAAATGAAATAACTGACAAAATATAGAACTCTGAAAGAGTTCAACAATAATTAAAATAAGGTAATAAGGTTAGAAAAATATTGGAATATAACTTCTACTAAGGTTTTTGGAAAGAGAAATAAGGTTTATTAGATTGAAAATTGAAAATGGCAACAAATGACAACAAATGACAACAAATGACAACGAATGACAATTAATGACAAAATATCCGTGCCAATCCGCTAAATCTGCGAAAATCCGTGTGCTAAATGACAATCAATGATTATAATTATCAAAAAAGTTTTTATAAAATTCAGCGAATTTGTTGTTTATAATTGATTCTCTTGCCTTAGTGGTTAATTCCAAAAAGAAATGAATGTTGTGAATTGTATTTAATCTTAAACCTGTGATTTCTTGATTTCTATACAGATGATTTAGATATGCACGAGAATGATTTCTACAAGTATAGCAATCGCAATTTGAGTCGATAGGAGCGAAGTCCTTTTTGAATTTTGCATTTTTTATATTCATTTTGCCTTCCCAAGAATAGATAGTTCCATTTCTCGCATTTCTGGTCGGCAAAACGCAATCCATCATATCTACACCTCTCGCAATTGACTCTATGATGTCTTCAGGTTTTCCTACTCCCATCAAATATCTTGCAGAATCTTTCGGAAGTTTATCACATACTTTTTTAGTCAAATCGTATAATATATCTTTTGGTTCGCCGACTGCCAATCCGCCAATAGCATATCCATCAAATTCCAAATCTGTAAGATATTTAACACTTTCATATCTCAAATCATCAAAAGTCGATCCCTGCACAATTCCAAAAAGTGCTTGCGAGTGTGAATAATGACTTTTTGTTTTATCAAAATATTCTTTAGATCTTTTTTCCCATTCGTGAGTCCTTTTTAATGAATCTTTCGCATAAGAATAATCGCAAGGATATGGAGTGCATTCGTCAAATGACATTATAATATCGCTTCCAAGAACTCGCTGAATCTCAATAGATTTTTCCGGAGAAAATTCGTGCAAACTCCCATCATGATGTGACCGAAAAGTTATTTTATTGTTATCAATTTCTCGTAATTTTGCGAGTGAATATACTTGATAACCGCCGGAATCGGTTAATATAGGTTTGTCCCAATTCATAAATTTATGCAAACCGCCGGCTTCTTTCATAATATCCATTCCGGGTCGCAAATAAAGATGATAAGTATTGCCGAGAATTATTTGTGCTTTGGCTTTTATTAATTCTTCATTTGTAAGTGTCTTAACCGATGCTTTCGTTCCCACCGGCATAAATATCGGAGTTTGAATTGTCCCGTGATCTGTAGAAATTTCTCCTGCTCTTGCCGATAATGTTTTTGATGTGTTTTGTAGTTTGAATTTCATGCTGTAAATATAGGAATATTTTTTTGGATTAGAAATAATTAATATTGGAATTTAGAATTTGGAATGATAAAGAAAACCATAAAACAAATCCGTGCCAATCCGTAAAATCCGCGAATATCCGTGTGCTACAAAAAAAAAATCAAAAATCTTGGACTTTCTAATAATATTTATATTATAAGAACCCTTTGATTAACTTTCATTTTTTTCAATCAGAATATTTTAATAATTATTTTGAGATTTTTCGTTCAATTATAGATATTTTTCACTTTTTTTTCATTTTTCAATATTATATTCTCGTTTTTAGTTCAATAATCCACGATTTTTATTCTTATTTTGCTATCGAATAATATTATAATTTTATTGCTGTTTTTATAATATTTTTTTATATTTTCTATAGGTTATGCAAAGAGTTCTAATAATAAATAAAATAAAAAAGGAGAGAACAAAATGAAATTAATTTTGAAAATATTTTTTCTTATTATTTTTACGGTTTCATTGATTTTTGCAGACAATATAAATTTACCTCACAAAAATACAAACAACATATCAAAAAAATTATCAAGGAAAATTAAAAAAGATCCTGAAAAAAATATTCAACAATTAGTAAATCATTTAATTAATGGTGTTAATGATGATTTTGAAAAAGTAAAAGTTTTGCATGATTGGGTTGCTTTAAATATTGAATATGATATTCAAGGTTATTTTGGGAACTCAAAAATTGAATACGATCCTTATGATGTAATGAAATCCGGAAAATCGGTTTGTGAAGGTTATAGCAATATTATGAAAACACTTTGTGATTTAGCAAAAATTGAGTGTGTTAAAATTAGTGGATATGGACGAGGAGTAGGATTTAATATTTTTTCAGAGATAGAAAAATTACAACCAAATCACGCGTGGAATGTTGTGAAAATTAAAAATAAATGGTATTTAGTTGATGCAACTTGGGATGCCGGACATTTAGACGGAAAAAAATTTAAAAGAAAATATTCTACCAATTATTTATTCTTAGAACCGGAAAAATTTATTTATACACATTTTCCCGAAGATTCAAAATGGCAATTATTAAAAAAATCAATCAATTTTAAGAAATTTAAAACATTACCATTCTTAGGAAATGGTTTTTTTTCAAATGGTTTAGAAATTGGAGATAAATATTCATTAATTACAAATACAAAAAAATCTTACAAAATGATTTTTAAATCATCTAAAGATATTCAAGTAAGTGCAGTTTTATCTGATAATAATGGAAAAAAATATCCCGATAATGCAATAATTCAAAGAGATGGTGAAAAATTTATAGTAAATATTATATTTCCCAAAAAGGGGAAATATATATTTGGATTGTATGTAAAATCTGATCCGAAAGACAATCAATTTACAGAAGTAGCTCGATTTGGATTTGTTACGAAATCTGGCTTGACAAGTGGTTTTCCAAAATTATATGGTCCATATTTTGAAAATAACTGCTTCATTAATAATCCTCTTCAAAGCCCACTAAAGAAAAATTCAAATGTTAAATTTGATATTAAAATTGACAATATTGATAATTTAGGTGTAAAGATTGATGGTAAATTTATTGAACTAATGAAAAATATAAATGGAAAATTTACCGGAGAAGAAAAAATTACTGGAAAAAAAGTTGTTTTATATTATTTGGACAATAAAACTAATCAATATAATTTTATTTGTGAATGGAGTGTGAAATAATTTTTTTTGATAAAAATATAAGCATTGGAATAGAAGCACAAGGAAATGCTACTTTTTCAGATAAAGAATCAACAAGGTTTGGCAATCCGGGCGGAATAAGTTTTAATACAGGCACGGTAATAATTGGTTCAATATATTTTCAAATAATTTTTTAAAATATAAAATGTTATTGATTTTTAATTGCAAATTAAGGGGTTTATATTAAATGATGCTAAATTATAAAACAAAAAATATCAGATTAGTGCTATTATTTATAATACTTTTGCTTCTTTACAATTGTCAAAGCCCATCTGATTCTACAAATCTTTGGGCACCGGATGGCAGAACTCCGGTTGTAACAGGATTTTATAAAACAGATGAAAGCGGAAACATTATAGAAACTTATGGAATTCCATCAGAGTCGGATCAAAATATTCAATTGGACAATTGTGAACCTGTGCGAATTGGAACACCATTTAAAAACCCTTTTGGTAGTTATACTCAATTAGATTTTAGTTTTGCGTGCCAGGCAGATATTGCTATATTTGTTGTTCCAGCGAAGCTTCCACACGAACCCACTTCATCATATACATTAAATTCAAATGGAATTAATAAAATTGCAGAAGGTTTAAGTATTAGAACAATTTATGAAAAAAAAGATGAAATGCCGGGACGCTATCCATTTTCGTGGGATGGAAAAGATGATTTTGGAAATGAAGTATCAAGTGGATTTTATCGTATTTATTTTAAAGTAAATGATTATTATTTTTGGAAAGATGTATTATTTATTGATAGGAATTTCACTAATTTTAGTTATTACATCAATTATTTTTAAATTTTATGGAGGTTTTAGATGAAAAAGAATGTATTACTAATTATGTTATTGATGATTTGTTTGTTAACTGCATTTATTAGAGCGGAAGCAAAAACTAAAAAGGATCGTAGTTTTGGGTTGTCGGCATCGATTCAGGATTCGCATATTGGCATAAAAGTTCCGTTTTGGGTTGGAAGAAAAACGGTTATTGCTCCATCGTTTGGTTATGTTTTTATTGAAGATTCTGGACATGATTTAAATGTTGGATTAACAATCAATAATTATTTTTCGATAAAAAAAGTAGCACCATATTTTGGATTAAGTGCTGGTTCATTAATACTTTTTCCAGACAAGGATCGTAGTTGGGTAGATGAAGATAATTATGTAGATTGGGTTGTTGGTATTGCATTTGGATTGGAATATTTTTTTGATAAGAATTTAAGTATTGGAATAGAAGTGCAAGGAAATGCTACTTTTTCAGATAAAGAATCAACAAGGTTTGGCAATCCGGGCGGAATAAACTTTAATACAGGCACGGTAATAATTGGTTCAATATATTTTTAAATAATTTTGAAAAATATAAAATGTTATTGATTTTTAATTGCAAATTAAGGGGTTTATATTAAATGATGATAAATTATAAAACAAAAAATATCAGATTAGTGCTATTATTTATAATGCTTTTGCTTCTTTACAATTGTCAAGATCCTTCTGATTCTGCAAATTTAAGATCACCAGATGGCATAACTCCGGTTGTAACTGGATTTTATGAAACAGATGCAAGCGGAAACATTTTAGAAACTTATGGAACACCATCAGAATCAAATCAGGATATTCAAATAGACAACTGTGAATCAGCACCTGTAGATACTACTTATCCTTTTGGTGTTTTTCCAATGAGGTTTTATTTGCATACACCATTCCCTAATCCATGTAATCTCAGTACCTCGATATATTTTGATATTGCTTGCAAAGTAGATATTGTTTTATTTGTTGTTCCAGCGAAGCTTCCACATGAACCCACTTCATCATATACATTAAATTCAAACGGAATTAATAAAATTGCAGAAGGTTTAAGTATTAGAACAATTTATGAAAAAAAAGATGGAATGCCGGGATATTATCCAATTTCGTGGGACGGAAGAGATGATTATGGAAATGAAGTATCAAGTGGATTTTATCGTATTTACTTAAAAATAAATGAATATTATCTATGGAGGGATGTATTGTTTTTTGATAGGAATTTAACAAATCATGGTTATTATATTAATT
>JAYEHX010000201.1:0-7648 GCA_034659735.1 Fidelibacterota bacterium
ACTTTCCTGACATCTGAGAATTCGGATCTTGCATCGCAATTACAACCTTACCTATTTTTTCTTTGATAATTCTCTCTGTGCAAGGTGGTGTTTTTCCATAATGATTACACGGCTCAAGTGTGACAAACATTGTAGAATTTTCAACACTTTCCGTAGCATTCTCAATAGCATCAACTTCAGCATGTCTCTCACCAAAAGCATGATGAAATCCTTCGCCAATTATTTTTCCATTTTTAACAATTACAGCTCCGACTGCAGGATTTGGACTGGTTTTTCCAATTCCTCGTTTCGCAAGTTCAATTGCTTTTGACATTATTTGTTTTCCATCTATCATAAAACCACTTCGTATTATTTTTGATTTGCGTCAACTTTGTGTCAACTTTGCGTCAATTGTAATTTTCATTTTTTTAATTCATACCAAACATTATTTCCGCTACCTTTCTTGACGATTATATTTTGATTAATAAGCTTTTTTAAATCACGAGATGCCATTTCTTTACTAATAGAGAACTCGTTTTGTATTAATACACTTTTTATTGAACTGTGTTTTTCTAAATATTTGATAACCCAATTAATTCTATTATTTACATTCGGTTTGTGTTCGATTTGCGTTTGATTTGCGTCAACTTTTGCGTCAACTTCTGCGTCAACCTCTGTCATTAGTTTATTTAATATTTTGTTTTTCAATTCATACCAAACATTATTTCCGCTACCTTTATTGACGATTTTATTTTCATCTATCATAAAAAAACCCCAAATATAATCTTTGGAGTTAAAAATATTATCTTTTATCATCCGGACTATAACCGTCGGCGACCGAATTTCACGATCTCAATTCCATTTTCTTGGAACTCGCGGGCTTTTACCGCCGGAAGGGAAATTCTCCCTACCCCAAAGACATATGAAAAATACAAAATTAATTCACAAATGCAAATTGTTTTATAATTATTTTTCTAAAGTATATTCTGCAAATATCCTCCCGTATAAGAATCGGGATTTTTTGCGACTTCCTCGGGAGTTCCGGTTGCAATAATTTTTCCACCCATATCGCCACCTTCAGGTCCAAGATCAATTATATAATCACTTGACTTTATTACATCAAGATTATGTTCAATCACAATAACGCTATTTCCTTTTTCAACCAATTTTTTGAGAATAGATAACAGCAATTTTATATCTGCAAAATGCAATCCGGTTGTCGGTTCGTCCAAGACATATAGCGTATTTCCGGTACTGACTTTACTCAATTCTTTTGATAATTTTATTCTCTGTGCTTCACCGCCGGAAAGTGTTGTTGCCGATTGACCAAGTTTTATATATCCAAGTCCTACATCATTTAATGTCTTTAATCGTCTGTTGATATTGGGATGATTCTTGAAAAAAATCAATGCCTCTTCGACACTCATATCAAGAACATCCGCAATATTTTTTCCGCGATATTTTACTGACAATGTTTCTCTATTAAATCGCTTGCCTTTACAAACTTCGCATTGCACATGAACATCCGGCAAAAAGTGCATCTCAATTTTTTTAATTCCATCGCCTCTGCAAGCTTCACATCTTCCACCTTTCACATTAAAACTAAATCTTCCTTGAGAATATCCATGCAGTTTTGCTTCCTGTGTTTCTGAAAATAATTTGCGAATGTCTGTGAATATTCCTGTGTAAGTGACGGCATTAGATCTGGGAGTCCGTCCGATTGGAGATTGAGTTATGTTAATAATTTTGTCGAGATATTTTGTTCCTGTTATAGATTCATAAGAAAGAGAAGTTTGTTTGGAATGCATCAAACGACGACTTAAAACTGGGACAAGTGTTTCATTAATTAGTGTACTTTTTCCGGAACCACTCAATCCGGTGATGCATATCATTTTACCAAGCGGGAACTCTACATCAATAAATTTTAAATTATTTCCTTGTGCTTTGTGTAATACTATTTTTTTTCCATTTCCACGAATTCTTTCTTTGGGAATTTCAATAATTTTTCTACCACTTAAATAATCGCCGGTAATTGAATTTTTACAATTTTTTATTTTCTTTATATTTCCTTCACAAACAACTTCCCCGCCTCGCACACCAGCACCCGGCCCAATATCAATTATGTGGTCTGCAGATTCCATCGTCTCTTCATCGTGTTCAATTACAATTACAGTATTTCCTAAATCTCGCAATCTCTTTAATGTGTCCAACAATTTTTTATTATCATACTGATGAAGTCCAATGCTTGGTTCATCGAGAATATAAATAACTCCCATTAATTGCGAACCGATTTGAGTCGCCAATCTTATTCTCTGTGCCTCACCACCGGATAATGTCCCGGCCAATCTCGCTAATGTTAAATATCCCAATCCAACATTTGTCAAAAATCCAAATCGTTCTCTTACCTCTTTCAATATCTGTTCGGAAATTTTAGCATCTGTTTTATTAAGTTTTATATTTTCAAAGAACTCTCGTGCTTTTGTTATAGAAAGTTGAGAAATTTCATTTATGTTCTTTCCATTAATTGTGACTGCAAGTGAACTCCTTTTTAATCTTCCGCCTTTACAAATTCTGCATTCCAAAACACTCATATATTTTTCAATCCAATCTCTGATATATGAACTATTTGTCTGATGATAGCGCCGTTGCAAATTATTTATCACACCTTCAAATTTTCCGTTATATTCGCCGGACCATTTTGCACTTTTATGTTTCACAGAAATTGTTTCACTGCCACTTCCATAAAGTAAAATATTCTGAATTTTTTTGCTTAATTTATACCATGGAGTTGTAAACTTAAAATTGTATTCAACAGATAAAGCTCGCAACATACTTCCATAATAATTTCCTTTCGGCTGTTCGCCCCAGGGATCTATAGCACCTTTTAATATACTTTTCCTTTTGTCAGGCACAACTAAATCGGGATTTACTTCCCGTTGCGATCCCAATCCGGTACAAGCAGGACAAGCTCCGACAGGATTATTAAATGAAAACATTCGCGGAGTCATTTCGTCAAATGTCACATTTTCGTGATCGGGGCAAGCATAATTTTCACTGAATTTATGTTCCGTTTTTCCAATTTCATCAACAATAATATTTCCACTACCCATCTTCAATGCAAGCTCAACACTCTCCGTCAACCGACTTTTGATATTGTCATTTATTACTAATCTGTCAATTACCAACTCTATTGAATGCTTGATGTTTTTTTCAAGTGTAATCCCTGCACTTAACGGAACTATCTTTTTATCAATCCGAACTCGCAAAAATCCATCTCTTTTCATCTCGCGAAACAGCTCTTTATATTCGCCCTTTCTTTCTCTAACGAGTGGTGATAATATTTGTATTTTTGCCTGTTTGGGTAATTTTATTATTGCATCTGTAATTTGCTGAACTGTCATTTTCTTAACTGTTTTTCCGCAAATATAACAATGTGGAATCCCAATTCTTGCATATAACAATCGCAAATAATCATGAATTTCTGTTACAGTTCCAACTGTAGATCTTGGATTGCGATGTGTGGTTTTTTGCTCTATAGAAATTGCAGGCGACAATCCGTCAATATTATCTACATCCGGTTTTTCCATTAATCCAAGAAATTGTCTTGCATAAGATGAGAGCGACTCCACATATCTTCTCTGACCTTCGGCATACAAAGTATCAAATGCAAGTGAAGATTTTCCGCTTCCGGACAAGCCGGTAATTACAACCAATTTATCTCGCGGTATATCTATATTAATATTTTTTAAATTATGTTCTCTCGCACCTGTTATTTTTATCTTATCCAAAATTCTCCTATAAATCAATTCAAAATGAACTTATAAATGTACCTATTTTTTTAGAAACATGAAACAAATTTTCTATAATATTAATTAAAAAATTATATAGAAACCATTAGACCAATTTGTGTAATTTATTATAATTAGTTATTCACAAAAAGTAAACTGACACCAATAAAAAATAAAATTCCTGCTTTCACAAATTTAATATATTTAAGAAAATTTGAATTACCGATGAGTCGTTCGGAAATTTTACTTGACAATACAGAAACAATTGAAAAAACAACTATCGCTTGAATAATAAAAAACATGCCATAAAAAAACATCTGCATCGGAACATTATCGCTTTCTTGATTAACAAATTGTGGTAAAAATGCCAAGAAAAAAAGTAATACTTTAGGATTCAATAGATTCATTAATATCCCTTTACGATAGAGATGAGATTTTTTGAAATATTTATTGTTTTGTAAATTAATTGTATCCTCTATCAAAGACATAAAAGCTAAATAAAGTAAATATGCCACACCCAAATATTTTAAAATTAAAAAACCTATTTCAGAATTATAAATTAATAATGAAATTCCAAAAGATGCACCAATCGTATGAACAATCAATCCGGAGCATAATCCCAATGCAATGGTGATTCCCGCTTTTTTCCCGCCAGAAATACTTTGTGCAATAACAAAAAGCATATCCGGTCCGGGCATCAGAGTTAGCAATATTGCTGTTGATAAAAAATATATTAAATTGTCTGTAGTCATAATGTTTAAATTTATTTATATATTTATTGATTAACAATAATATAATAAATTATTAGGTGGGTGCCATGTTATTTTAGTGTGCAGAATAAATAAAATTATGTCAAGATGCGGAGTGGATTCACGAAGGAAATGTGATGAAATAATTTCCCAGAAAACGAGTTAGAATCTGGAATAAAAATAGAAAATAATGTGATTGTAAAAGGAAAGGCAATTCCACTAAATGAGAAAAGAACACATTATAAAATAATTCTCAAAGAGGGAAAGAAGAGAGAAATTAAGAGAATTTTTAGGAAATATAATACAAAAGTTATAAAACTTCATAGAACAATTTTTGTAGGAATAACTACCGATAATCTTAAATTTGGGAAATGGCAAAAATTGTCAACTGAATAGATATCTTTTAAAATTCTTTGTTATTTAAAAATAATTTTATTATACTATAGTGTATTTTAAAAAAGGAAAACATAAACAACATTGACGGTTATAACTATGACAAAATATAGAACAAATATGCTTTTTCATCGCCCCACATTTATTGATAGAATAAAAAGTATAGTTAATATAGCAGGAAATTATTTTGATTTAAAGTGAAAAAACCTAAGGAAATTGTTATATTATAAGCACTATAATATTTAACTATTCAAAACAAAAAAATTATGAAATTTATAGATTTATTTGCAGGTATTGGAGGAATCAAAATAGCATTTGAGAATGCTGGTTTTAAGTGTGTGTTTTCTAATGATTTTGATAAACATGCAAAAATAACTTTTGATTTAAATTTTTCAGAAATATTCGAATTAGATAAACGAATGGTACCTGGAGATATTCAAAAAATTCCAACGGATAAAATTCCAGAATTTGATATTTTATGTGGTGGTTTTCCGTGTCAACCTTTTTCTGTAGCCGGATATAGACAAGGGTTTCAAGATGAAAATGGAAGAGGAAATTTGTTTTTTGATATTATTAGAATTTTAAAAGACAAAAAGCCAAAAGGTTTTTTATTGGAAAATGTAAAAAATTTAAAAACTCATGATAAGGGAAATACTATCAAAATTATTTATCAAGAATTAGAAAAACTAGGATATAAAGTTACTGATGATATTTTGAATGCTATGGAATATGGAAACTTACCTCAAAATAGAGAAAGAATTTATATTGTGGGATTTTTAGATGAAAAAGCTTTTAATAACTTTAAATTTCCAGAAAAAATAACACTTACAAAAACAATTCATGATTGTTTAGAAAATAAAGAAGTTGATAACAAATATTATTATAATGACAAACCTCTTTATGAAAAACTGAAAGATGATATTACAAAAAAAGATACTGTTTATCAATGGAGAAGAAAATATGTAAGAGAAAACAAAAATGGTGTTTGTCCTACTTTAACAGCAAATATGGGAATGGGGGGACACAATGTTCCATTAGTTTTAAATGGAAAAGGAATCAGAAAATTAACACCAAGAGAATGTGCAAATTTTCAAGGTTTCCCAGAAAATTATAAACTTCCAGATATTGCAATTTCTCATTTATATAAACAGTTTGGTAATTCTGTTTCAATTCCAGTCATTACAAGAATTGCAAAAAATATGAATTTAGCACTAACAAAATAAGTATGTTTTTTAATAATCAAACAAAAGAACAAAGGCAAGAGTATCAAGAATTATTAAAAATAGCAGGTTGTCTATCAAATATGTTTTCTGATTCTGAAATTCCATATTTATATTATCGTGTTGCAGAAAAAGTTTTTTGTCGTGCTTTTGAAGCTGATGATCTATCAAGAAGTGATGTATCAGCAGATGCTAAAAAAGAATTACTTGGAATTGGATTAAAAACTTTCTTAAAAGGAAATGATAAAACTTTTCAAAAAATTGCAGAATTTAATAGTGACAGATCTTTATATGCTCATCTTGGAGCAAAAGAACTTATTGAGAAAATATCAGAATTAAGAAACACAAGAATTGAATTTACAGAAAGCACTCATGGATTAGAGGAATCTATTTACCATTGTGTTTTAAGAGATTTTGGGAAGTTCAAAATCTTTGAAGAACCAATGGAAAAAGTGGATATTCAAAATATTCGTAATATAAAAGAGAATAAAAACTCAATTGTTTTTAATGACGGGAAAAATGAATATTCATTTTTATTATCAAAAAGCACATTAACAAAAAGATTTGTTACTAAATCAATTATTTATGAATTTGATGTTGATATATTAGAAGATCCCTTATTAGAATTAAACAAATTTCTTGCTAAAAAAGATTTATTATTAGAAACAGAAAAAAAAATCAAACAGACTGTTTATTTGCCTTTATATGGAAGAGATAAAACAGTTTTTGAAAAAAGTGGATTAAATCAGTGGAATGCAGGAGGAAGAGAGAGAAATCCAAATGAAGTTTATATTCCAATTCCTGCAGAAATTCACAAAAATTTTCCAGGGTTTTTCCCAAACAGAGATATTTCATTTTCTTTAAAATTACCAAATGGGAAAGAAATGAAGTCAAAAGTTTGTCAGGATAACAATAAAGCTTTGATGTCATACTCAAATAGAGAGCTTGGGAAATGGGTTTTAAGAGATATTTTAAAATTACAAGAAGGTGAATTATTAACTTATGAAAGATTACAAATTTTAGGTATTGATTCAGTAAGAATTGATAAAATTAGTAATTCTGAATTTGAAATAAATTTTTCTAAGATTGGAAGTTACGAGGAATTTAGAAGTTTGTTTTATGTAAAATAAATATTTTTTCCTTTGTTAGTAATATTTTCATCTTCTTCATTTACAATTCTCCATATTTTTAAATAAACACATCTTTGCGACTTTATCTGTCCAACTGGTTAGGCGGGCGAGATATTATATACTTATTCCACCAAACAAATTCGCGAAAAAACCAACAAACGGCCAAATAATAATTCCAATTATTGAAGTACCCGTAAATCTTCCAAGCAGAATCACACCCAACAAAATAAACATTCCATATCGCTCCAAATTATACATCATCTCATCATACTTTGGTGGCAACAATCCTGCGAGAATTTTGCTTCCATCAAGTGGCGGAATTGGTATCAAGTTAAAAACTGCAAGTGCGAGATTGATTGTCAAACTATAGTATAACATCATTTTAATAA
>JAYEHX010000202.1:0-7644 GCA_034659735.1 Fidelibacterota bacterium
GAATACAAATTAAATGTGAATTGTGATAATTTGAATTCCGGTATCTATTTTGTGAAATTGACGATTGATAATGTAAACAATGTTCAAAAGGTTGTATTACTGAAGTAGAGCTTGATACTGGATACTTGACATTAAACTCCTGAAGTTTTTAATGGCTTTGGGAGTTTTTTTATATGAAATAATATCTCTCGCCAAGTCGCACTTCGACTTCGCTCAGCACAGGCAAAGTCGCAAAGAAGGATAATTAGAAGAACTTCCGAAGTTTAAAATTTATTTAATTTCAATAAATTAATTATTTTACATTTTATCAGGTCAAAACTTCGGAAGTTTAGAATACATTTTATTTGTGAACTTAGCCTGTCCGACTGGCCAGGCGGGCGAGCCATCTAAAATAATATTTCAAATTCCAAACAACATCTCAGCATTTTTTGTAGTAATTTTCTCAACTTCAGCCAAATCAATATCAAATATTTCAGAATATTTCTTCGCGACTTCAACAACAAAACTCGGCTCACAGGTTTTTCCCCTAAAGGGAATTGGTGCCATAAATGGTGAATCTGTCTCAATCATTAATTTATCCAATGGTAATTCTTTTGCAACCTTACTCGCCTTTTTGCTAAATGTAATAACTCCCGTAAAAGAAACTAACATTCCTTTCGATAAAATCAAATTCGCAAAATCTACATCGCTTCCAAAACAGTGCATTTGTCCATGAAAATAATTAACTTTATTCATAATTTTAAAAACATCATCATCGGCATTACGATTGTGAATTATTACAGGTACATTTAGAGATTTTGCCAATTCCAACTGCTCTTGAAATATCCATTTTTGTGTATTTTCATCTGCATAATCACGAAAATAATCAAGTCCTATTTCACCAATTGCAATTACTTTTTTTTCTGATGCAAAATCTTCCACTATTTTTAAATAGTTGGAATCTGCCTTTTCACTATCGTGTGGATGAACTCCAACCGCCGTAAAAATTTCATTATATTTATTGGCAAGTATCATAGATTTTTCAGACGAATCCAAATCAACCGCAGGAACGATTATTTTTCCTACATTATTGATACTTGCTCTCTCAATATACGGTTCGACATCCTTATAAAACGGATCAAAATTCAAATGTGCATGTGTGTCTATAAACATTTTTTATTCTCATTAATTTAATTACTATTTTTTTTCTGCCTGCCCGACTTAATTAGGCGGGTGATAAAAAAAACTAAATCCTACTAATATCAATCCGAGGGAAAAGTGCTTTTATTTTTCCAATTTCCGTTCCACTTTTCAATTCCGACCATTCTAAAATCGTTTCGGATTTATCTCCATTATTCAAAACTTCTAAAAACTTATCGATTTTTGTAGGCATAACAGGATAAAGTAAACCGGTTGCAACCCTCAAACTCGCCAATGCAGAAAACAAAACTGTTCCTGCTCTTTCCAAGTTTATTTTCGCAACTTTCCACGGCTCTTCCTGTTCCAAATATTTATTTATTGAACTTACAAAAGCAATTATTTTATTCAACATTTCATCAATTCTAAAATTTTCTAATTCCTCAAATACTTCTTCTGTTAATGTCTCAGAATTTAATTTAAGTTTATTCTCCCGTTCTCCTAATTCCAAAGAATCCGGAATTTTTCCTTCAAAATATTTATTGATTAATTTAAAAATTCTATTGACCATATTTCCCAAATCATTAGCGAGATCAGAATTATAAACTTCATAAAATCGTCTTTTTGAAAAATCAGAATCGCTAAATAACGGACCGTTTTTCATGATAAAATAATTAAATGCACCAATTCCTACATTTTCAAAATATTCTCTAATTGTATCAAGGTCTATAAAATTCCCAAGCGATTTACTCATTTTTTTTCCTTCACTCATCCACCAACCATGAGCAAAAATCGTCTTCGGCATTTCAACTCTCATCGCCATCAACATCGTCGGCCAATATACACAATGTGTAGTCAAAATATCTTTTCCTATCAGATGAATTGCCGGCCATTGTTTATTAAAAAATTCATCATCTTCGGAATATTTTATTGCACTTATATAATTTATCAGAGCATCAAACCAAACATAAGTCACATAATCTTTATCAAATGGCAATTCAATTCCCCAAGAAAGTCGCGACTTCGGACGAGAAATGCACAAATCACGAAGTGGTTGTTTCAGGAATCCCAACACTTCATTTCTGCGATTTTCCGGCTGAATAAATTTTGGATTATCGTTTATATATTTTATAAGTTGGTCCTGATATTTACTCATTTTGAAATAATAATTTACTTCGCTTATCTTTTTTACATCTCGAAATTTTCCCTCTTCAAACTCTTTTTCCGTGATAAATAATTCTTCGGAAACACTATACCAGCCCTCATATTTATCCTTATAAATTTCTCCTTTTTCGAATAAATCCGTCAGTATTTTTTTTACGACTTTTTCATGTCGCTCTTCTGTTGTTCTGATAAAATCATCATTTTTTAGATTAATTTCCTTCCATATTTCACGAAATTTTTCAGAATATTTATCACAATGTTCCTGTGGAGTTATATTATTCTTTTCCGATGCCTGTTGAACTTTTTGACCATGTTCGTCGGTACCTGTTAAGAAAAATACATCGTCATTTTTCATTCTATGATAACTCGCTAAAATATCCGCCAAAACCGTTGTATATAAACTGCCGATATGCGGCTCTGCATTTACATAATATAGAGGTGTTGTGACATAAAAATTATTTTTCATTTCTATTTTCCCATCTGATTTTTACTTTAATAATTTGATAATATCTTTCGCAATCGAATCAGCATCGCCAATACCGGACACTTTCACTAACAAATTCTGCTCTTGAAAATATTCGATTAAAGGTTCTGTGTTTTTTTTATACACTTTCAATCGATTGATAATTGTATCTTTTTTGTCATCACTTCTTTGGTATAATTCACCACCGCATTTTGAACATTTTTCTCCTTTTGGTAATCCGTCAGGATAGTTGTAAATCGCTTTACAATCTTTGCATGTCCATCTACTCGTCAATCTTTTCACAATCTCTTCCTCTGCGACATCAACTAAAATTGCAGATGAAAGCGGAGCGTTTTTTTTGTTTAACATATTCATAAGAGCTTCGGCTTGTGGTTTTGTTCGTGGAAATCCGTCAAGAATATATCCGACTTTGTCTTTTTCATATTTATCAATATACTTTTCAAGAATATTTATCATAACAGAATCCGGAACCAAATCGCCGTTGTCAATAAATTTCTTCGCCTCTATTCCGATAGAACTCTCTTTTTTTATTTCAGCTCTAAGCAAATCGCCTGTTGATAACTTTTCCAAATTTAGTTTTTCTTTTAGAATATCCGACTGTGTTCCTTTTCCCGACCCCGGAGGTCCCAATATTAATAATCTCATTTATCTTCCTTTTTTTCGTTTCAAATAATCGCTGTAATATATGAAAGATTTAATTTAATATCTATAAAAAAAATAGATATGCCACTGTAAACTAAATTAACTTATTATCCACACTCTCTTTTTATACCATTTTAAAAATATTTTTCGATTTTTTTCCTTTGCATTATTTAAAAAAAATATTATTATTAGATGATATTGAAAGAATTTAAAAAAAAGGAGAAAGAATGAAAAAGTTTTTGACAATCGTTTTGGTATTATCTATGATGATACTATCAAGTTGTTGGTTTGGTGATGATGATAATGATGGCGATGGAAACGAAGCTGTCACAGAATCATTTTTAGTAGATGGTATTTGGTATTTTAGTGATGTGAACACTACTATTGAATTGACTACAAACTCGAATCAAACTGCGATTAATTCTATGGATAAAGGAATTGGTGGCATAACAATTTCAGGGAATGCAATTGGTAAAAATAATGGTAGTCATACATTATCTTATTTTCACTATGTTTATTGGGGACCTACTTATAAAAACCTTGCATTAGAAGATTTAGGATATGATTATCCTGATTATTTCTTAAGTTACTATTCATCTATCGGAACTTATTCATATGAATCATTTGATTTATCAGTAACACCAAATGACTCAACATATAATTATTATAATCCGGAAAATACAAATAATGCAAGTTTTGATACTACCAATTATACTTTTACAGTTTCTGCAGATACTCCTATGAAAAACACTAATGATACTACTGATATAGTTACAATAGAAAGCGGAACACTTCAAATTAAACAGGTAGATGTTCCTGCCAACACACCAACTATTTTAAATACACCAATAATAGATCCTTGGGTAAGAGACGAAATGGAAGGAGTTTCATTAAACTTTAATAGCGATGGAACCGTTTATCTTTGTGAAGAAAATGACGACAATTGTGATACAGCTACTTGGACATTAGATGACGCTATTTTAACAATTATTGATGAAGATACTATGATAATAAATGCTACAAATGATGATGGAAAATTGGCATTAAAATTAGTTGATATTACAGATCAAGCGAATTTAAAATATATTGAAGATAATTTTCATTTAGATGAAGGGAGTTTAACATCAGAAAAACAGATAGAAAACTTACTTTTTTCACATACAAATTCATTCGCAAATTTTCATACACCTCAAATCAGAAAACCTATCTCTCCACTTGATAAAAATGAAAATGAAAATCCCTATATGAAAAACATTCACAAAAATCTGTTTTTAAAATAATATAGCTTATTAAATAAATATATATATTTAAAATTCATCTCAATTATAACAAACTTCGCCACTTATGACGAAGTTTGTTTTTTTATAAGATCCTTATTTTTAATTCCAAAAACACTTTGCACAACCTACTAAAAACCAAAAAAATTCTTATTCATATATTCGTGGCAACGAAAATCTTATTCGTGTATTCGTGGCAACAAAAAATTAAAGTTACCCAAAGGATTCTAAAAATACACTTTACATAACCTACTAAAAAAACCAAAAAAAATTCTTATTCGTGTATTCGTGGCAAAAAAAAGTTACCCAAAGGAAAAACAGTGACCAAAATACTTGATCACTGTTTATTAATAATTTTACTTAATCTATTTTAATTAAAAAGCAAAACTTGTTTCTATCTTCATAACTTTAACAGCTTCTTTATCGCTATCAATATTACCATCACCATTTTTATCGCGGTATGTTTGCATAAAGTGCCAATAAAGATTTGTGCCTTCTGCTATTTTAATTCCTACTCTATAACCCAACACCGTATTTTCAGAAGGATTTTTGAAATCAAATGGATTTGCTTCATTATCTCTTTCATAATATGCTGTTGCTTCAGCAAGTTTTGGAATTAAACCTTCCGTAATTGTTGCTCCGGCATGAAAAGTTTTAATATTGTCTGCACCTTCTACTTTCATATTCATATAAGAACCATAAGCTCTTAATGTATTAAATAATGTAATTCCCAATTCTCCAAAATACCCATTAGAAGCAGGACGACCGTTTTCTAACATTCTGTCATATTTGGTTTTTGCTAAAAGTTGCGGGTTTGTTCCTGAACTATCTTGTAAAATATGAACTCTGTTAATGTCATAATTTCTACCAAAAAATCCATATTGAAAATATTCTTTAGCCCATCTATATTCTATTTTTGCATCTATAAAACCACCAATTCTTGCCGAAAACCCAAGTGGAACTGTTCCAAGTGCGGTCTGTTTTAATGAATCGCTTTTATATCCCAAAATTGATGCTATAGAATATCCTTCCAAAACAAATGCCTTCGAATCTACAAGTGGCACCGAAACATCAAAACTCATCGAATATACCATTGGATGATTTTGATCTAAATTTGTTAATGTCGGAATAGACAATGTATCAACACCATTTGTATCAATTCCCGCATATCCTTTTCCTTGAAAAACTGTATCTAAAAAAGCCAATTCAGCAGGAGTATATCCGGCATTTGGATCATATTCCCAATAATTATCTCCATCAGAATCAAAATCGTAATTATCAGCTATTCCGTCCATATCAGAATCTTTCCAAATGTCTCCATCATCAGGAAACATATCCATAAGATCTGAATAATTATCACCATCTCTATCTTTATCAAAGGCACCATAAGGATTTATATCAGTAACCCCTGATAATCCAAAATTAATTTTTTCACCAAAAGATAATCTTCCACCAACAATTCCGGGAGTTTTTATTGTCCCACCTAATTCTTGCCAATCGGATACAAATGTCTCAACTCCAAATTTACTAACTTTAAAATTCAATCTTGTTCCAAGTCGCTTCACACTTGGATATTCTAACATATTTGTATAATGATTAAGAGCAATTCCGTGAGCTATCGAAACATTATCTAATCCACCTAATCGAACGAAAAATGGATCCTGCGGAACGCCCCAACTTAAAAAATAAATCTTATCTAAAATATCTTTTGCTTCATCCCAATTTCCTTTATAAATATTTCCCTCATTGTCAATATACATCACAACATCTAATCCAACTCCAAGTTTTCCCATTCTTAAAGTAGGACGAAGTGCAACCTGACTATACATTTTTCCATCTAAAGTCACTGCACCAAAAGCCATTCCCATGCTACTTCCATTTGCATTATCTTCCACACCTTCACTTGCTTCGCCTGCAGAAGATGCATCGGTTCCTTCATCCTGTGCAACCGCAAAAGTAAATGAAAACACTATCAGCAATGATAACAATACTAATTTAAATTTCATCTTTTTCTCCTTTTTTTAATTATCCTATTTTAAACTCGTCCAATAATAACAACAGTATAATATAATACAAATGATTCAAATCACAAAATCATTTGTTAATTTTTTTATATTTTGTAAATATGAATTTCTCAAAATCTTCTGAATCAATTTCTATCCAATCTTTATTATTATATTTTGGAAAATATACATTACCACTATAATCATCTTTTACTAATGATAAATAAATATGATCTGCAATTTTCAATGCATCTTTATAAATTCCATAACCGCCAATAAAAAATATATCTTTTTCTAAACTCTCTGCAAACTCAACCGCCTCGTCAAATGTTTTGCAAACCTTAACATCTGCATCTGTTTTCAATTTACTGCTGACAACAATATTATCTCTTTTTGGTAATGCCTTCCCGATTGATTCAAAAGTTTTTCTGCCCATAATTATAGTATTATGGATTGTGTATTTCTTGAATAATTTTAAATCTTCAGAAATATGCCACGGAATTTTATTATCTTTTCCAATAACATTATCTTTTGTAGTTGCCACGATTATTATTTTTTTCATTTTATTTCCCAATATTTTAACATCTGTATAGATTACAAAAAAAAATTTGCAATATATATAAAAATGTTTTCTTTTCTGTTTACCACATAGACATATTCCCTTTGGTTGTCATCAAATTAATCAAATTATTATCATCTAATTAATCGAATTTATCTAATTTATTGTCATCGAATTAATCGAATTTATCTAATTTGTTGTCATTTGGTTGTCATTTATTGTCATTTATAGTCATTTGTTGTCATTGATGGTCAACACTTTTATGCACTGTTTATTCTAACCTTCTAACCCTCTAATCTTCTAACCATCTTAAGATTGTCATTTGTTTGTCATTCATAGTCATTTTTAGCACACGGATTTTCGCGGATTTAGCGGATTAGCACGGATATTTTGTCATTG
>JAYEHX010000203.1:0-7580 GCA_034659735.1 Fidelibacterota bacterium
CTAATTTATCTAATATCTTTCATCGAATTAATCTAATTTATCTAATTGTTTTTAATATTCTTCTTCGATTAATTCGTTTTAATTCGTTTAATTAGATGATTAATTTTGATTAATTCGTTTAATTAGATGATTAATTTTGATTAATTCGTTTAATTAGATGATTAATCCTCGTATTTTTCATAAAGATAACTACGATGATTACTCTTCCTAACTTCACTCGGTTTCATTCCAATCTCTTCTGTTAGAATTTCCGAAATCTTCGGGACACAAAACCCACCTTGACATCTTCCCATCATTGAGTGAGTTCGTTTTTTAATTCCATTTAATGTCTTCACACCTAACGGATTATTTATTGCTTGAATAATTTCTGCCTTTGTCACCTGTTCACAGCGACAAATTATCTCTCCCCAATTTTTATCTTTTTTGTATAGCCCGGTTTTTTCCTTTTGTGATAAAAATTTCCCTCTTTTTATACCTTTTCTTATTGGATTGAATTTTTCGTTTTTTTCTAATTTATGTTTTTTGCCAATAATATCTTCCATAACATATCTTGCAATCGCCGGTGCTGAAGTCAAGCCCGGAGATTCTATTCCAATCAAATTTATTAGATTTTCTACTTCTTTGGATTCTTCTATAATATAATCTTCAAATTTTATTTTTCCATTTTCACTGATTAATTTCGTTCTAATTCCTGAATAATTTTTTATAAATGTTGCCTTTTTTAAATCCGGCAATAAGTGAAATGCTTCTTTTTTTAACTGTTCTAATTCATAGGAAGTATTTTCAACATCCTCTTTATCTACAATATATTCTGCAGAAGGTCCTATCAAAATATTCCCGTTGATTGTCGGTGTCAGATGAATTCCAAGAGATTTTCCATCACTCGGCGGAACGGGATAAATGGCTGTACTAACCAAATTTTTCGCGTCGTCATTATCAATTATATAATATTCTCCACGAACGGGATATATTTTTTTGGTTGAACTTCCCGCCATTGATGCAATTTTATCAGAATATACACCGGCAGAATTTATCACTATTTTCGTATCAATAACTTTATTTTTATCAGTTTTAATTGTAAAATATTCTTTTGTTTTTTCAACACTCGTCACTTTATTATTCAATAAAACTTCAACACCATTTGCAAAGGCATTTTCGGCAAGTCCGATTGTTAATTCATAGGGTAAAACTACTGCTGTCTTTTCAGAATATATCGCATATTTGCCTGTCACTTTTGGCTCAATTTCTTTAATCTTTTTTTCATCAATCAGCGAAAGTCCCTTGCAATTATTCTTTTCGCCTTGAACCATAAGTTTTTTTAAATAATCCAATTCTGCTTCATTATTTGCTACAACTAATTTTTTACAATTATCATAATGCACATCAAGATCATAACATAGTTTTGGGAAATATTCTAATCCTTCAACATTAAATTTTGCTTTAAGAGTATTCGGCGGGACATTAAATCCGGCATGCAAAACACCACTGTTCCCTTTGCTAATCCCTTCGGCAACATCACTCTCTTTTTCAACCAATATTGTTTTGAGTTTATATTTCGATGCTTCTCTTGCGATTGCAGAACCAACAACTCCGGCACCAATTATACAAATGTCATACATCTATTTCGAACTCATTTTTTTAATATTTTTAATTAAACATCCAAACATGGCTTCGCCCCTTCAGTCCCATAACAACCTAATAGAACAATCCCACATTATCGCAAATTTTACAAATATTTATCAATAAATACAACTAAAAAAACTATGATTAATTTTGTGTTTTTATCTGAAATGCCGGAACAGTAACTAATATTGAAGTGTTTAAATGATCTATTCTAACAACAACTTTTTTATTACCGTGATATTCAACCAATTCACCTTTTAACCCAAAAAATGCACCTGTTATCACTTCAATTTTTTCACCCGGATTGATCTTATTTTCCACAATTTCAAAATCGATATTATTTTGAGTCAAAATTTTTAAATTATTAATCTGTTCATCTGGTATTGGTGCGGGATTTGATTTACCAAGATATGTTATAAATCTCACAACTCCATCAGTTTGTAATACTCTTAAATATTCACTATAATCTATATAAACAAAAACATAAGATTTAATAAGTGGAATTTCTACGGTTTTTTTCCTATCACTCCACTGCCTAACCTGTTTCTGCAAAGGTAAAAAAGATTCAACTTCTTTCTGCAATAGTTTTGCACAGACATTTTTCTCAAAACGAGAGCGAGTATAAATCGCATACCACTCTTTCTTATCTGAAATTAAATTAGATATATCCATATCGTAATATAAAAAATAAATATTATTTTGCCAATAATTATATTAATTTTTATTGTAATAATTCAAATAATATTGTTAAATTATGGATATAAAAAGGGGTGATATTTATATGAGTGATTTTTGGGCTGAGATAAAAAATAAAAGGGAACAATCGGGTAAATCATTAAAAGAAATTAGTGATAATACAAACATAAATATAAAATATTTACTGGATATAGAAAATGGTAATTTCTCATCTGTGTCGCGAACTTATATGCGACTTTTTTTGAAATCCTATGCGAAAGAAATTAATGTGGATTTTGAAGAGCTTGTCGAGAATACGCCATTGAATCAAAAACCGGAAGTAATAATAAAAGAAAATCTTGTAGATTTAGGAATAAAGTCAAAGAAACTGAATATTAATCCAAAAAACAAATCTAATAAATTATATCGAATTATTGCTATCATTATTTTTTTGGCAATTGCAATAGTAATAATAAATCGTATTATGAATGATGATGAAAAAATATCAAAAAGCGAAATAGAAACCGATACAAAAGAGATGGAAACAATTGATGAACCTAAACAGGAAACAATTGAAACTGCAAATATTTATCCATTAGATACTGTTATTAATATCGTGAAATTTCCGGTATATTTAGAATTGACTCCGGAAATTGATTTGATTTATAGATTAGACGAAAAAGATAAAAAGCTAAAAGAAGAATTAATATTAAAAGATAAAAATCATTATTTGACTTTACAATCTCAATTTAAAATAACTATTTATGATGCAAATAAATGTCAATTAAAAATAAATAATCAAATTATTCCGATAAATAAAAGTATTAATAAACTTGAATTTACGGTTGATGATAACGGGAAAATTACTGTAAAATAATTACTAATTAGTTAAGCTATATTTAAAACAATATTTTTGTAAGAATACTTTACATAATGGTGTAATATATTCTTACATTTTTCTTGACATTGTTAATTTTTTCAATTATACTTTGAGTAAATGGAGGAAATATAAATGACTAATTATAATAAAAAACTTAGCGAAAGAATTAAAAATTTAAGAAAAAGGTCTAACCTTACACAAGATATTGTCGCAAAAAAATTAAAAATAAAAAGAGAAATTATTTCAAATATAGAAAATAACAAAAGACAATTAAGTGTTAATGAAATATTGAAATTCTCAAAACTATTTAACATATCTACTGATAGCTTGCTAAATTTAGAAAATGAAATTGAAATTAATTTGAAAAACAAAAAAAAACAAAAAAACAAAAAGGCAATAAGAATTAATGTTCCACAAAAAAAAATTGACAAAATTAAAGAGACCTTAATTTACATATTTTGGCAAGTAGGTGGAAGAGCAAATATAGGTGAAACAGTTTTAAATAAATTATTATATTTTATTGATTTTGATTATTACGAAAAATATGAAGAACAATTGCTGGGTGCAACTTATGTGAGAAATCATTATGGTCCAACTCCAAAAGAATTAATAAAAGTTATTCAAAAAATGGAACAAGATAAAGAAATAACAAAAATTGAAAATAAATATTTCCAATATCCACAAACAAAATATCTTGCTTTACGAAAACCGGATTTAACAAAATTTAAAGCAAATGAAATGGCATTAATTAATGATGTCTTAAATAAATTGGGAGGGATGAATGCAAGTTCTATTTCAAATTATGTTCACAAAGATGTGCCGTGGCTAACAACAGAAATGGGACAAATTATTGACTATGAATCTGTATTTTATAGAACTCCTGAATATTCTGTAAGAAATTATGACGAATAAAATATTTAATAAGATTAAAAAATTACCTGAATTTAAAAAAGATTTTAAAAAGTTGCAAAAAAAATATAGAACACTTGAATCCGATTTAGATATTTTTATTAAAACACAATTAAATTTATATCATAAACTAAAACTTGATAACAAAGGTATTTTTCAAATTTCTAATCTTGATATTACAAATCCTAAAATATACAAAGCAAAAAAATTCACGAGCAAATCTCTCAAAAGCAAAGGGGCAAAAAGTGGAATTCGAATTATTTATGCATATTTTGAAGAACAAGATATAATTGAATTTATTCAAATCTATTATAAAGGTAAAAATACTACAGAAAATAGAGAAAGAATAATTGACAACTACAAATCATAATCAATAAATAATCTTACCCAGAACACACTCTTTTTTCGCTCCAGTCACAGACGGAACATTTCCTGGAATTCTGCGAACAAACAAATATCCCAAATATGCAAAACCAAATGCCTCTTTGTTGTCTGTCGTAATATCTTTTTTTGATAAGATTTTTATTTTTACATCCGGCAATTCTTTTTGCAGATTTTCAACAATGAAATTATTATTTGCTCCACCGCCACTAATAAACATTGTTTTTATTTTTGAATATTTTTTGCTTTCTCTTTCGAATTCTGTAGCAATAGATTTTACAGTAAATAGTGTTAAAGTTTTGATCAAAGAGAGCCAATCGCTTTCTGTTTTCGGTTTATATTTTTCGATAATTTCATTAAAATATTTTTTCCCAAATGTTTCTTGTCCGGTAGATTTTGGAAGTTGTTTTTGGAAATATTCATTACTCAATAACCACTCCAATAATTCATTATTCAACTTCCCCTGATAAGCATATTTACCATCCTTATCAAACTTTTCTCTTCCTGATGTGAATTTGAAAACCGCCTTATCAATTAACATATTTGCCGGACCTGTATCCCAAGCGATTGTAGATTTTTTAGAATTTTTGCTTGGCACTATTGTAATATTCGCTATTCCGCCAAGATTTAATGCTGAAACAGTTTCGTCATTTTGTGTAAACAGATATTCATCAACTATCGGAATTAGCGGAGCACCCTGGCCACCATTTACGACATCCATTGTTCTGAAATCATAAATTACAGGAATATTCGTCTCATTCACAATGTAAGAGTGTTCACCGATTTGATATGTAAAATTTGGCGGATTATGAAAAAGTGTCTGCCCGTGTGAAGCGATAATATCAATTTTTAAATTTTCATTTTTAATCTGATTGCTAAAGAATCGTCCCAATTCAAAATGCAAAGATGCAACTTCCGAACCGGATAAATCTTGTGGATTTTTAAATTGCTCGGATAATTTACTTGGAAGTTTTATATTTTTAGATTGAATTATTTTGAATTTTGGATATTTGTTTTTACCATCGAATTCCACTAAACACATATCAAGTTCATCTGCAGAAGTCCCTGTCATCAAGCCCATAATTCTTATTTTTTCTTTTTGAAATAAATCGTTTATTTTTTTCATTTTTCTCCAAGTATTTTAACATTCAAATATAATGATTTTTCTATATATTGTTATATATAATCTAAATTAAAAGTACCACTTCTACAGAGTTGATTTTTAAATTTATTAATTTCGTGTTTACAAAAATTTAATCTATAAAAAAATCCACCGATATTTACCGATGGATTTTTTATCTATTCTATTTAAATGATTATGAAAAATTACATTCCCATTCCTGGCATTCCACCCGGCATTCCACCTGGCATTCCGCCTGGCATTCCACCCATTGGAGAATCACCTTTTTCTTCAGGTTTATCACTTATTACAGCTTCTGTTGTTAATAATAATCCGGCAATAGAGATAGCATTTTCAACAGCAGTTCGTGTTACTTTTGTAGGATCAACAATTCCAAAATCAATCATTGAACCATATTTTTCTTCACGAGCATCAAAACCAAAATCTTTTTTGCCATCAAGTATTTTTTGTATAATAATCGCTGGCTCTAAACCTGCATTTTTGATAATCTGAGTAATAGGATATTTTAATGCACGACGAATAATATCAACACCAATTGCTTCATCTTTCCATAATCCAAGATTATCAATTGTGTTGGAAATTCTCAATAATGCAACTCCACCACCAGGAACAATTCCTTCTTCTGCGGCAGCTCTTGTTGCATGCAAGGCATCTTCAACTAATGCTTTAGTTTCTTTCATTTCAACTTCAGTGGCAGCACCAATATTTAATACGGCAACTCCGCCGGATAATTTTGCCAATCTCTCTTGTAATTTTTCTTTGTCATAATCTGATGAGGTATTGTCAATTTGGTTTTTGATTTCATTTATTCTTGCATTGATTGCTCGAGTGGATCCTGCTCCTTCAACGATTGTTGTATTGTCTTTATCAAGTGTGATTCTTTTTGCAGTTCCCAAGAATTCTAAAGTTGCTTTTTCTAATGTATATCCCTGCTCTTCAGAAATCACTTTTCCTTTAGTCAGCACTGCAATATCTTCTAACATAGCTTTGCGACGATCGCCAAAACCCGGTGCTTTGATTGCGGCTACTTTTAAAGTTCCTCTCAATTTATTCACAACTAATGTTGCCAAAGCTTCACCATCAATATCTTCAGCAATAATCAAAAGTTGTTTGCCCTGCTGTGAAGTTTTTTCAAGAATCGGTAAAAGGTCTTTCATTGTGGATATTTTTTTATCATAAATTAGGATATATGCGTCTTCTAAAACAGCTTCCATTGATTCAGAATCTGTCACGAAATATGGTGATAAATATCCTCTATCAAATTGCATTCCTTCTACAAGATCCAAAGATGTTAAAGTACTTTTTGCTTCTTCAACTGTGATTACTCCATCTGTTCCAACTTTTGACATTGCATCTGCAATAATTTTCCCAATTGGTACATCTATGATTTCTTCTTTTTTATCTGTAATTCTTTGCATTCTTACTTTTCGATTGTTTGCAGAAATTGTTCCTACTTGAGCTATTTTCTTTTTATCATCATTTACTTTTGCACTCATTTTTTTTAATTCTTCAACGATTTTTACACAAGCTACATCAAGTCCTCTTTTGATTTCCATTGGATTAGATCCTGCTGTCACATTTTTTAATCCTTCTTTAATAACCGCTTGGGCTAAAACTGTTGCAGTAGTTGTTCCATCGCCGGCAATATCAGAAGTATTTGATGCAACATCTTTAATCATTTGTGCACCCATATTTTCTACTTTATCTTCCAGCTCAATTTCTTTTGCGACTGTAACTCCGTCTTTAGTTATTGTCGGAGCACCGAAACTTTTATCAATTACAACATTTCTTCCTTTTGGTCCAAGTGTGACTTTTACTGCATCGGCTAATTGGTTAACACCGCTTTTTAATTTAGCCCTTGCATCTTCGCTATACATAATATTTTTTGCCATTTCTTCTCCTTTAATTTTTCCGTCTTTTCAAACTTTTATTTTTATATTATTATTCTATTCTCTTTTTTTCAAATCTTTT
>JAYEHX010000204.1:0-2977 GCA_034659735.1 Fidelibacterota bacterium
TTGTGTTCCTTACCGCTGAGACACAGAGTCGCAGAGTATTTTATTTTCTTTTTGTGTTCCTTGTGAATCCTTAGTGTTCTTCGTGGTGACCATTTTTATTCTCCGCATAATTTGAAAGAATCATAGCAATAATTAATAATGTCATTGAAGCAATACCCAAATAACAGCCCGCATTAGTTCTCCAATTCAAATTACTATAATCAATAATAATTAAATTCGCAATTGCTATAATAGTAGCACCACCAATTAATATAAATCTAAATTTTCTCATCAAATTCTCCTTTTCCAAATAATATTTAGGCAAATCATTTTTTTAATATTCCAACAATTCCAAATCCCTCGCAATATGCACATTCTTAAATATTGGTTTTACCTCATCTTCAAAATATGATAATTTTATATATCTTTCAGAAAAATGTGTCAAAATTAAATTTTGCACATTGTTCTCTTTTGCATATTTTCCGGCAATATCTGCAGTCAAATGTTTGAAATTTTTGGCTAATTCTGATTCTGAAGATAAATAAGTTGATTCCATAATAACCGCTTTTGCATCTTTGATTAACTTGTGAATATTATCACATACTCCTGTATCCAAAACATAAGAAAAAATATCTCCCGCACTTGTTATCGAAACCTTTTCCCGTTTGATTGTTTTATCTTGCCACATGATTTCGCCATTTTTTTCCAATTCACCTAATATCCTACCTCTCAATTTCAATTTTTCCAGTTTATCCATATCAAAATTCATTCGTGGAAATTCAGAAATTCTATATCCAAAAGTATCAACACCATGATTTAATTCAAACGCTTCCACTTTATATTTATCGGTTTCATAAACAAGTCCATTGCTTTCTACCGGATGAAATTCTAAATCAATTCTCAAATGCGACTGAGCACCATTAAGTAAATTATGAATATTTGTCTCGCCCGAAGCCGGATAATATAAATGAATTGGATTTTGAACTTGCATGAGATTTAATCGATAAATAATTCCCGGAAGTCCCAGACAGTGGTCGCCATGAAAATGCGATAAAAATATTCGTGTGATTTTAGCCGGAGAAACCCTCGCAAACGAAAATTGTCGCTGAGTTCCTTCCCCTGGATCAAATAAAAAACCTTCGTCTAACCATCTCAAATAGTAGCCATTATGATTTCGTTTTTTTCCCGGAAGTTGTGATGCTGTTCCTAAAATTAATATTTTCATATAATCCTAATTTTTCTAACCAAATTTAACAAAATATTTTTTAATAACAAAACTTTTAAATTGGAAAAGTAGTGAATAAATAGTTTGCTAATTATACAAAATATGTGTATTCTTTCTGCCCCGTTAGAGTGTACAGATGGTAATATTTGTTTGTTAATTAGGAGAGATAGATGAGAAAAAAAGTAGTAATAATAATTTTCATTTTTTTAATGGTAAACATATTCGCACAGAATGATTTTGTGAAAATATATACATTCAAATCTGCAATTGTCCAATATAAATATGAGGCATCGGTTGGCGGAACTCATATAAAATACATTGATGATTACGGATATAAACAGGCGGATTATATAAGAAAGGAAACGAACTTTGGTGGAAATAGTGAAAAAGAATATGAAACAATTATTCTAATTGGCGAGAAAGCATATACGATAAATCATCAAGAAAAAACAATTGCTGTCGGTCGAAACGAATCGTATAATTATTATTTGCAAAATCAAGACAGAACCTGCACGGAAATTTCAGAAGCAATGTTGAAGTCGGCGAATGGATATAAACAAAAGGGAACAATAAAATATTTGGGCAAGCAATGTAAGAAATGGGATTATGGCAACGGAAAGGGAACTCAAATAACTTGGCAGGGATTGATGTTAAAATCTGAAGTCAACCTGTTCACAATGATGGTAGAAAAGGCAGTGAAAATTCAAGTTAACAAAACAATTCCTGAAAGCAAATTTGAAATTCCGCAGGAATATAAGTATATTTCTTCTGATGTTTATCAAGGTTTTGCAGGTTTGGAATTAAAATTTCAAGAAGACAAATTAGGAGAGGAAGTTGACAATACAATCGCGGTCGAGTTCAGCACAAGTGTACTTGGTGGATCTAATAATTTTGAATATTTTTCTGAAGATGGTGAAAAAATAGAAATTCAAGGAATAAATGATTATAATAAAGTAGATGAAAAAATTATTAAATCACAAGAATATATTATGTCTAAAAATGAAGTCAATCTTGGAAGATATACAACTTTAATTTTTAAAACAAATAATAATGAATATGGAAAAATGCAAATCAAAGAAATTGACGATAGTGGTTTTCAACTGAGATTTGTAATATTTAATGATAACGGAGCGATCAAAAAATATTCAGATGGAACCGATAAGTTATTAGAAAACGATTTTGATTTTAAAGCAGATGGAAATAATTCTAAATTGATAATTAATTCGAAAGGGGGAGCAAAGTGTTTTATTCTTGAGATGTGATAAGGAAGTTTAGAGAAATAACAAACATAAAAAGGAGAAGAAAGTGAACAGAAAAATAATTGTATTGATATTTGTATTATTAATGATGGTGTCAAATGTGTTGGCAAAAAAATCCGTTAATGGCGAATGGCTTTTGACAACTGTAGAGATGGAGGGAAAGAAACAAGATGTATATTCTATGGTGAAATTTAAAAATGACGGATATGCAGAAATGGATGGAAGAGTTTTCGGGTCGTGGAAACAAGATAAAAAAACAGTAGAAATCAAATCAGAAATGGTAAAGGAATTTGCCGGAAAGCGAGATATTAAAAAATGCAATAGAAAAGAAATGGTACTTGAATCGAAAAATGATAAGTTAATTTTCGTAAAATTGATTCCTAAAAAAATAAAAATAGCAAATCAAGAATCAGGTTTTATTGGCATTTGGGAAATGAATGATAACGGAGAAAAATCTTATTTTAAATTTTCATTACCGGATGTTTTGGAAATAGGATCGAGCAATTATTCATCT
>JAYEHX010000204.1:3077-7554 GCA_034659735.1 Fidelibacterota bacterium
AATAAAAATAGCAAATCAAGAATCAGGTTTTATTGGCATTTGGGAAATGAATGATAACGGAGAAAAATCTTATTTTAAATTTTCATTACCGGATGTTTTGGAAATAGGATCGAGCAATTATTCATCTGAAAGCAAATGGATTTATGACAAAAAAAATAGTGCAATAATTCTTTTGGTTGACAATAGAATGCTAAAGGGCAGTAATAAAATTTCCAAAATTACATCAAAAGAAATTGAGTTGGAAAATAAAAGCGGAAAAATAAAATTCAAAAAAGTAACAACTAATGACACGAATGACACTAATTATAGGAATAAAAAAGTAACAACTAATGACACGAATGGCACTAATTATAGGAATAAAAAAGTAAAAGCAAATGCCACAAAAATTGAGAAATTAGATTTTACCAAAGAGGCAATTGAAGAATTGCTAAATAAGAAATATGCAGATGGAAATATTTATGATGAACTTTATAAAACCGATATTTCGTGGTTGACTAATGGTGCGAAAATTAATTATTTAAAAAATATAAATTTTTTGAAATATAAGCATTCAATACCAATAGCGAATTTTGGTATATTCTCAACTGAAGAATTGATTACAAAAGTATCGTATGATGAAAATGATAATAAAGTACAATTTGAAAATATTTTTGGCAGAATTCAAACACGATATAATGAAGAAGATAATATTTTTTTTCCACTTGAAAATTTGGATTTATATAATGTGGTTTCAGAAAAAACGGTGAAAGTGCCGGCAGGAACATTCACCTGCAAAGTTATCGAAAGCCAAGATTCTGATAAAAAGATAAGATATTATATGATAAATAATCGTCCGGGAATTTATGCAAAAATCATTATTGAAAAAGAAGAATTTGGGAAAACACAATATGAAATGTATGAGTTAACGGAAATTAATAGTGAATATAAAAAGCAGAATAATAGCGAAGCGATTGGCGAGTGGTTATTGCTTACGACAAATGGAAGCAAATCTTATAATACTACAGAATTTGAGATTATTGATGATGGGCGATTGTTTGTAAATAATGCGAGCGGTGGGACATTTGATTCTTGGACTTCAGAGAAAGAAAAAAAAGTTATCTTATTAAAACTCGGTGGTGGCAAAGACATTCAAAAGTTAAATATAAAAATGTTGAGTAATGGAAAAATGAAGTTGGAAAATGAAGAGATACAATATTTGTTTACAAAATGGAACAATCAACTTGTAGAAAAAAATAATAAGAACTCTAAACTTCTCGGTGTATGGAAAATCACAAATGAAGCGTCCGTTCAGTGTGAAGCTCTATATTTTAGTGATGATAATAATTTTTACGAGATTGGCAATATCGGTTCAACACTCGAAACAAGTTATCCGCAACCTAGGGGGACATGGATGCACGATGCAAAGAATTCTACAATTATTTTTGAGTCGAAAGATGGACAATCAAGTTTCGTTGGAGAATTTCAAATAACAAAATCTGATGAGAAATCATTAATCTTGAATAACAATAGTATTGTTTTTGAGAAGGTTGAGATTGGGAAGTAAAATAAGAATGGAATTTGTTTAATAGATAATGATTTGAAAAAAAATGAATTCATCAGACAGAGAATAAATCAGGAAAAAAGCAGATTCAAAATGCAATAGAAAAAGGAAGAGAATGTATTCTATATATATACTAACAATAGTTTTGGTAATTCTGTCGTTTGCAATCAATCGGCAAAAAACAAAAAAAGCGTTTGTGATAGGAGCCAAAAAACTGTGGCATATTACACCACCATTTGTCTCAATTCTTATAGGTGTATCAATTGTGTTGTATCTTGTACCCAATGATGTAATAGTAAAATATTTGGGGAATGCAGATTCATATTTTGGGGTTGTAATTGCTTCAATAATTGGATCGGCAACTGTTATGCCGGGCCCTATTGCATATCCGTTGTGTGGAATTCTCGTACAACAAGGTGTTGCATATAGTGTTGTAGCAGGATTTTCTTCGTCGCTTATGTCGGTTGGAGTGATTACTTTTCCTATGGAGAAAGCATATTTTGGGAGTAAGTTTGCAGTATTAAGAAATCTCATAAGTTTTGTTATTGCTTTGATAATAGCATTAGTTTTTTCATTGGTGAGCGGGTGGTTGATATGAAAATTTTAAAACAAGTTAATATAAAGCCAATTCTGTTTGTAGGATTTTTAATTTTTATTGGCATTTCTTATTTTGTAGAGTTTACTCCGGGTATTTTGATAGCCGGGAATTTCAAAGATTTTTTGTTACAAATGGTTATGGTGATACCGCCGATTTTTTTATTAATTGGTCTTTTTGATGTTTGGATTAAACGGGAAACCATAATAAAACATCTTGGGAAAGGTGGCGGTATTAAAAGTTTTCTGTGGGTATTTATATTAGCAGCTCCTATGGCGGGTGGACTTCTGCCGGGATTCCCCATTGCCTATTCCTTATATCAAAAAGGTGCACGGTTGTCTGTTATTTTTGTATTTCTTGGAGCCGTTGGAATAGGTCGTCTTCCTATGGTTTTTTTTGAGGCAACATTTCTTGGTTGGAGATTTAGTGTTATCCGTATAGTTGCATCTATTCCACTTGTTATTATTGCCGGTATTTTTTTAGGAAAATTATTTGAAAAGAAAGATTACAAATTACCCAATGGAAATATGCTAAATCAATAACTGATTTATTTGATTAATTGTAATATTTTTTGTACATTTGAAAAGATTTTGTAAAAGGAAGAGTAAATGGTAAATGAGAAATATATACTATAGTAATTATACACCAAAATTGGCATTATATATATCATGACATTTATTTAGATGTAGTGCAACATAAGAAAAAATGAACTTGAATTTGATAAATAATAAACCAAGGAGGTTGTCGTGAAAAAAGTGATAATTATAATTATATTTTTTTTGTCACTAAGTATCAATTTATTTTGTCAATTACAATACTTTTATGTAGAGTCAAATCAAACAGATGTTAATTATGCACCGCAAGACAGTAATTTAATAATTAGAAACACATCAACACAAATTAATAAATTATTTCTGTTTTTGGGCGGTACTTATAGTAGTCCAAAACATTATAGATTTATATGTAGTGTAGCAGCAAATTTCGGATACGATGCTATTAGTTTATCTTATCCCAACTATGTTCCTGTTTATCCGCTTGGAAATAGTTCAGATAGTTTGGTCTTTGACAAATTTAGACAAGAAGTTTGTTTTGGAACACCGCAAAGTTCTCATATAGTGGCAGATACATTAAACTCCATCTATACAAGAACATTGAAACTCATTCAATACTTATCGGTAACATATCCTTCGCAAAACTGGGGACAATATTTACTTTCACCAACAACATTAGATTGGTCAAAAATTGCAGTAAGTGGGCATTCACAAGGCTCTGGACACGCAGCTTATTTGGCAAAATATTTTCTGGTTGAAAGAAATGTAATGTTTTCCGGTCCGAATGATTATAGTTCTTATTACAATTGTTCCGCACATTGGTTAAGGCAAGCCGGCGTTACTCCAAGAAACAAACAATTCGTTTTCCTTCATTTACAAGATGAACTAGTTCCTTTTGAACACCAATTTATTAACATATTAGGTTTGGGAATGCTTCAAACAGACGACACAACAAATGTTGATATTGTTTTGCCACCTTATTTAAATTCCCATTGTCTGTATTCAAATTATGAACCGATATTTAACGAAAATTATCACAATTCAACTTGTATAGGAATATATACACCAATAAATTCGGGAGATATTGTATTTTTACCTGTTTGGCAATATATGCTGACAACATCTGTATCAACAGAAATAACAAACTCACATACTGAAATTCCTAAAATTCAAATCTTTCCAAATCCGTCAACAGGGTTATTTATTATTGAAGGAGAAAATATAAAATCAATTGTAATTTTTAATATTAGAGGTCAAACTATCAAACAGTTATTAACTGACAATTATCAATCATCTATTAATTTAAGTAATCAACCAAAAGGAGTTTATATAATTAAAATAGTAACAGATAAAGGAACGACAGTTAAAAAAGTAGTTTCAAAATAATGAAATGCAAAATCTTTCCAAAAAAATCTTTGCTTATATAATTTTAATTATTAAATTATAGTAGTTAAAAGATAATGAGTGCAAATGATTGCAAAAATTAAAATGAATAAGGATAAAAGAGAAATAAACGAATGAGTTATTCGTATATGATATTAATATGGGGTTATAAATGACATGTTGTTTATAAGAAAAATATAAATGTGTCGAAGAGCCCGGCACATCGCAATGGTGTTTATCCTACCAAATCAGCGGAATAAGAACAATAGGTTATACATCATTGTTGGCAGTAATATAACACAAAATCGTAAAACATTAAATAAGGAGAAAATATTATGAAAACAAAATTTACAATTATTGCAATGTTAATAACAATCACTTGTGCACAAGCACAGAATGAAAAAATTA
>JAYEHX010000205.1:0-7485 GCA_034659735.1 Fidelibacterota bacterium
TTCCCAAACATCAGGATCTGTTCCCGAGCCGATATGTGTATGTAATTTTGTAATTTTTAAATTATATTTTTCTGCAATTTTTTTTGCTTGTGGAATATAATCTTTCCAAATGCCAAAACTTGAAGTTACTCCACCAACATTCGTTCTCTGCACATGTCCCGATCCAATTCCCGGATTTATTCTTATACTAATATCAGAATTTGGGAATAATTTTCCATACGATTCTAATTGATGAAGAGAAGTGGCATTAAAATATATTCCTTTTTTTACAAGTGTTTCTAAATTATTTGGTAATTCTTGAGCGGTAAGTTGAATTTTTTTCGGAGCAATTCCAATCTTAAGCAGTAGTTCGACTTCATATCTTGAGCTTGCATCAAAATGTAATCCGATATTATCAAAAAGTTTAATAATGGTGGCATTTGGAAGTGCTTTTATTGCATATCTTGGTGTCAATCCGTAACTATTGGGAAAATTTATTATTTTATCAGCAGAATTCAATAATGTTTTTTCGTCATATACAAAAATTGGCAAATCGTAGTTAGTCGTTATATCAATTATTTTTTGTTCATTTATTATTTTATTTTTCATCGATAGCTCCTTTTATTTATAGTTTGAAAGATAATTAAAAAAAAATTAAAATAATAGTTGTTTTTAAGAAAAAAATATTTTATTCTATGGGGCTATTTGAATGAGGATAAGACGGCGACATGCCCAAGTGGTTAAGGGGGAGGTCTGCAAAATCTTTATTCGCCGGTTCGAATCCGGCTGTCGCCTTTGAAATATTAAATGCCGAAGTGGCGGAATTGGCAGACGCAAGGGACTTAAAATCCCTCGGACATATTTGTCTGTACCGGTTCAAGTCCGGTCTTCGGTACTAAACACTCTGTGAGTTAATTGCAGAGTGTTTTTTATTATAAATTAAGAAAAAAATATTCCATATTGTTTTTTCATTTAATGTATTTTTGTTGTAAATTACAAAGTTAATTAAAATTCGAAAAAAGGAAAAAGCATGATATATTTCACAACAATAATTTTCTACTTAATTTTACTGTTTGGAGTTGGAATCTATAAATCCAAAAAAGTTAAAAATCAATCTGATTTCGCAGTTGCAGGTAGAAGTTTAACTCCTTGGATTTTGGTTGGAACGATGTTAGCAACTTGGATTGGCACCGGTTCAATATTAGGGAATGCGGGTAAAACTTACGAAACAGGTCTTGCCGGATTGATGTTGCCTATCGGTGGTGTTCTTGGAATAATTATTCTTACACAAATTGCAGGTAAAGCACGAGATTTTGAAAAATTTACAATTCCTGAGATTATTGGTGACAGGTTCGGAAATATTCCAAGAATGTTAAGTGCATTGGCTTTGGTAATTGCTTATCTTGTAATTGTTAGTTATCAATATAATGCAGGTGGAGCAGTGTTGGAAACAATTTTTGTTGATGATGCCGGAAATTCAATGTTGTCTGCTCAAAGTGCAATTATAATTTCTGCCGTATTTATTATTGTTTATACGATGTTGGCAGGTTTGCTGAGTGTCGCTTATACCGATGTTGGAAATGGAATAATAATCACAATTGCATTCGTTATTACTTTTCCGATTTTATGGATAAAAGCCGGTGGGTGGAGTGGAATCGAAATGGCTTTCATCTCAATGAATAAGGAATCTCACATGCAATTTTGGGGAGTATATTCTCCTTTGGAAATTATTAATTTTTGTTTACCGCCGTTTCTTTTGATACTCGGTGATGCGAATATGTATCAAAGATTTTTTGCCAGTAAAAATGCAAAAAGTGCAAAAAAAGCAACGGTGTTTTTGATTTTCGGTGTATTAATAATTGAACTTTTAATTATCGGTTCTGCTTGGGTAAGTTCGAGTATGATTCCCGATGCAGATGCCGGAAAATTCGTAATGATAATTTCCGCATATAGATTTTTGCCACCGATTTTGGGAGCGATTATGTTGACAACAATTGTTGGAATAATTATTTCAACTGCGGATTCATATTTACTTGTTCCGGCTACAACGATTATGCGAGATTTTTATCAGAAATATATTAATCCGAATGCGAGTGATAAAAAAATCGTTTTGTTGAGTAGAATTCTTGTTTTGATTTTGGGAATTCTTGCATACTTAATGTCAAGAGGATTTGCAAAGTCAACTACATTTTTTGAAAAAGCACTTTATGCTTACACAATTTATGGAACTGCAATTACTCCTTCTTTACTCGCTGCATTTTTCTGGAAACGAGCAACAAGTGCCGGTTCAATCGCATCGATTCTCACTGGAATAATCGTCACTCTACTCTGGAAAGAATTACCTATCATAACAAACTCGTTTTTGAATGAATTGAATGAGGTGATTCCTGCTATTATTCTGTCTGTGTCCGCATTGGTTATTGTTAGTTTATTTACAGGCGAGAAAATACACGAAAAACAATTAAATAAAAATCTCTAATATAATATCAAGTATCAAAAATACTATGCTACCAAAAGACAAACAAATATATAAATTTTCCGCTTATGGATTTTTAAAAAATTTACGATTTTTCGATCCATTCATAATTCTCTTTTTTCGTGAAATGGGAATATCATTTTTGGAAATTGGAATTCTTTTTTCTATCAGAAGTATATTTACAATTTTTTTTGAAATCCCATCGGGAATAATCGCCGATAGTTATGGGAAAAAGAATACCATGATATTTGCTTTTACCGCTTACATTTTTTCTTTTATAATGTTCTATTTATTTCCACATTATGGGTTTTATATAGTTGCGATGATTTTTTATTCAATAGGCGAATCATTTCGTAGTGGAACACACAAAGCGATGATTTTAACATATCTCAAATTGAAAAAATGGGATAATTTAAAAACAGAATATTATGGATATACAAGAGGTTGGTCGCAAAGAGGTTCAGCAATTTCATCTTTAATCGCCGGCGGGATTGTGCTATTTACAGGTCAGTATAAATTTATATTTTTGGCTTCAACTGTTCCCTATGTTTTAGATTTGTTATTAATGATTTCTTATCCGAATGAGTTAAATGATTATAAAAAAATAATAGACAAAACCAATATTATTAGGCAACTATTTGAAAATTATAAATTGACAGCTAATATTTTTATACAAAGTTTTAAAAATGGTCGTTTTATAAAATCATTGTTAAATTCTACGATGTATGACGGATTATTTAAAACAATCAAAGATTATATTCAGCCGATGATAAAAATTTATGCACTCACTTTGCCTGTGATTTTTTTCACAAAAGAGAAACAAGTTGTGATAATTATTTCTATTATTTATTTTATTCTTTATCTTTTCACATCTTATGCTTCTGAACATTCGGGGAAAATTTCTAAAAAGTTTGGTAATATTATTTCGGTTGTTAATATCAGTTTTTTATTGGGAATATTCTTGGCAATTGCTGTTGGGATTTTTTATCATTTGGATTATAAAGTTGTTGCAATAATTATTTTTATTTTCCTTTTTGTATTCCAGAATTTTCGCCGTCCAATAAATGTGGCAATTATCAGTGATGAAATTTCATACAAAGTAATGTCTTCCGGATTGTCAGCCGAGTCATTTCTAAAAAACATTATTCAAATGATTTTCGCACCAGTATTGGGAATATTGATTGATAGTTACGGAATCGGAATCGGTATTATAACAATTTCTACAATTACTATTTTATTTTATCCATTAATAAAATTGCAGAATTTGAAAAAATAAGAATTACTTCATTTTATAGAATTGTAATAAAAAAAACAAATATTTATGTTTTTTTTTCAATTATTGTTTTAGAATACAAAATTATTTTATTATATTACCGCAGTTAAAATTTGAAAAATAAAGGAGAAAAAATGACAGGAAAAGAAATAGTAGTGACAGATGCAAATTTTGAAACAGAAGTGTTAAAAAGTGATATTCCGGTAGTAGTTGACTTTTGGGCTGAATGGTGTATGCCTTGTAAAATGATTGCTTCAAGTTTAGAAGAAATTGCCGAAGAAATGCACGGGCGATTAAAAGTAGCAAAATTAGATGTTGATCATTCACCACAAACAGCAGGGAAGTATGGAATTCGTTCTATACCGACACTTCTAATTATTATAAATGGGGAAGTAGCAGAACAACTGATCGGAGCACTGCCCAAGAAAGCAATACAGGCAAAGATAGATAGCGTAATGTAAATTATATATTTAACTAAAAGCAGTAATCCATTATGGGGTACTGCTTTTAATTAATTGAGCGAATAATTATGAAGAAAACATTGAAAATAGAAGTATTTGGAAGAGTTCAAATGGTTGGATTTCGATGGTTTTCTCAGCGAGAAGCAAGGCGATTGAATATAAAAGGAAATGTAAAAAACACAAATAGAGATACTGTTTTAATTATTGCGACCGGAGAATCGGATAAATTAGATTTGTTTAATTCTCAAATTAAAAAAGGCCCAATTTCCGCAAATGTGACTAACATAATTAAAGAAGAAATTCAGGAAGAAAAAGTATATTCTACATTTGATATTATCGGATGAAGAGAATCAGTAGAGAGGGAAAATGAAAACAAATTACAAATTGAAATGTCTCGGTTGCGGAGAAATATTCGATGATAATCAGCAATTATTACATGAATCCTGCGAAGAAAAAGCATTCTTAAGAGCAATTTATGATAAAAAACAGATAGAGCTAAAAGACGATTCTAATGGTTTATATAAATTCGCAGATTGGTTGCCGATTAATCATACTTTGGAAGGTTCAGGAGCTCCAATTACTTACAAAAGTAAAAAAATGTGTGATGAACTTGGGTTAGAAAATTTATTTATTACATTCAGTGGATATTGGCCGAAAAAAAATGCCAAAATGTTGACAGGAAGTTTCAAAGAATGTGAAGCTTATAGTGTTTGTGGGAGATTGCCTGAGAAATACGATAAAACACTTGTTGTTGCTTCAGCAGGAAATACGGCAAAAGCTTTTGCCAAAGTTTGTTCTGATAATAATTTGCCGTTAGTAATTGTAATTCCGGAAGATAGTTTAAAAGAAATGTTTTTAAAAGATAAACTAAATCCATGTGTAAAATTAGTAGTTGCAGGTGGAAAAAGTGATTATTATGATGCTATAAAACTTGCAGATTTAATTTGCAATAACGATGGATATTTTCCCGAAGGCGGAGCAAAAAATGTAGCAAGGCGAGATGGAATGGGGACAACAGTTTTATCTGCAACAACAACAATTGGTGAGATTCCTGATTATTATTTTCAAGCAGTTGGTAGTGCAACGGGAGCAATTTCAGCTTGGGAGGCGAATCTGAGATTAATCGAAGATGGGAATTACGGAAACAAAAAGATGAAATTAATGATTTCTCAAAATGCTCCTTTTTTATTATTGAATGAATCTTGGAAAAGGAAAAGTCGTGAGTTATTTAATTATGAAGATAAAGATGCAAGGGCAAAAATTGAAATAATTGATGCAAAAGTTTTATCAAACAGGAAACCGCCTTACGGATTGATTGGTGGTTTATTTGATGCATTGAGTGATACAAATGGCGAGACATTATTTGCGACAAACGAAGAGGCAAAAAAGGCAAAAGAATTATTTTATAAGGTAGAAGGAATTGATATTTCATCTGCTCCGGCTGTAGCTTTTGCGAGTTTGATAAAGGCGAAAAACGAGAATAAGATAAAAAAAGATGCAATAATTTCATTAAATATCACAGGTGGTGGAAACGAATTATTCAAAAAAGAAAACAGAGTAAATTATTTTAAACCAACCATGACATTCAAAAGAGAAGAAATAACTCAAGAAATTGTGGATAAAAAGATTCAAAATTTATAAAAAGGAGAATATATGAGTGCATTAGATATTTTTGACAAATGTAAAACCGATGCCGGAAATTTTGGCAAATACAGACATGCGGAAGATGACTATTTTACGAGACCTGTTTTAAATCCAATCGCCGGAAGAACGATGAAATATAAAGACAGAGAAGTAATTATGTGGTCTGTTAATAATTATCTTGGATTGGCGGAAAATGAAGATATTAAAAATTCAGCAATTGAGGCGGTAAAAGAGTTTAGTGTGAGTTCGCCGATGGGCTCAAGAATGATGAGTGGAAATACTAAATATCATATAGATTTTGAAAAAAAATTGGCGAAATATGCTCAAAAAGAGAAGGCATTTTTATTCAATTATGGATACCTTGGTGTTATTGGAACGATTGCTTCGCTTGTGCAAAAAGATGATGTAATTGTGATGGATAAATTGGCTCATGCCTCAATCGTAGATGGAGTTTTATTATCGAATCAAACATTCAGAGTGTTTCGTCATAATGATATGAGAAGTTTAGAAAAATTGCTTATACGATTAAATAAAAATAGAAAAGGTGGAATTTTTATTGTCATTGAAGGAACTTATGGAATGACGGGCGATTTGGCAAAATTAGACGAAATTACATATTTAAAAGAAAAATATAATGCACGACTTTTTATTGATGATGCTCATGGTTTTGGTGTGATGGGTAAACAGGGTAGAGGAACAGCGGACTTTTTTGGTGTGCAGGATAAGATAGATATTTATTTTGGAACATTCGCGAAATCGTTTGCATCGATAGGTGGATTTTCAGCTTCGCAAAAAGAAGTAGTTGATTGGATTCAATACAATGCGAGAACGCAGGTATTCGCAAAAAGTTTGCCGATGGTGTATGTAAAATCACTTGATAAGACATTAGGATATGTAATAAATGGCGATGAGAATAGAAAAAAAATGTGGGCAAATTCAAATAAATTAAAAGATGGATTGAGAGAATTGGGCTACTATGTTGGTAAAGCAAAGTCACCAATTTGTCCTGTGTTTGTGACAAGTGAAGAGAGTAAAATGGAAGAAACGGCAACGAAAATGTTAACATATTTACGAGACCATGATGTTTTTGTTACTGTTGTCACTTATCCCGTAATTCCTAAGGGATATTTTATGTTTAGAATGATTCCAACAGCATCTCATATAGATGAAGATATTCAAAAAACAGTCGAAGTATTTAAAAATATGAGAGAAGAATTAAAATTGGATATATCTATTGATCCGGATCGTAAGAGACAGATTGATAAGATTTATGAATAGAACAGCCATATAGTCACAGAGAATATAGCGGTAAGATAATTTACCAATATTAGAAATGCCATACCTTTAAGATATGGCATTTTTTTGGTTTTTAAAATTTGATTAACTATTGAAAAGCAATAAAATAAATAAAATATAAATAATTATTTTTTCTATTTTAATTTCTCAATCTTTAACTCTATTAAATTTCAATGCTTTAATAATAAAATTAGGTAATGTTTTATGAGGATTTCGTTTATTTAAATTCAAATTCCAACCAAATTTTTCTATAATTGGCAATTTATGTGCTTCGACAAATTCTATTAGAGTTCCATCGGGATCTTCTATATAGGTGAAATGTCCGGAAGCATTCTCCATTTCGAATGCACCTTCAC
>JAYEHX010000206.1:0-7375 GCA_034659735.1 Fidelibacterota bacterium
CTCGATCTTTTCCTACTTGAAAATCCAAATGCGACCAGAAAGGAAGCTGTTGCAGATATGTTAAAAGGAATGTGGAAACCGGTTGTAATGACTTCTGTAACTACTTCGGTAGGATTTCTTTCACTAGTAACTTCACAGGTTTTCCCAATAAAATATTTTGGGTTATTTACAGCTTTTGGTGTGATGACTGCAATGCTTTTCTCATTGCTTCTTATTCCGGCAGCAATTTTGTTATTTGGCTACACAAAACACAAATCAAAAATTGAAAAGAAAAACAAAATCGATAAAATTCCATTCTCATACAAATTTGCTAATGGTGTAATTAAATACAAAACTATTACACTTTTTCTTACAATTATTATTATAGCATTTTCCATTTTTGGGATGACGAAAGTTTGGATTAATTCAAGTTTTTTAGAAAAATTTGAAAATGACAGCGACATAGTATTAACAGATGCATTTATAAACGAACATTTTGGCGGAACAAGTAATTTAAATGTGATTTTGGAAGCTGATGAAAATGGGAAAATGAAATCTCCCGAAGCTCTGAAATTGATAAATGAAATGCAAGAGGAAGTAGATTCTAAATTAGCAGTTGTGGGAAATACATTTTCTCTATCTGATTATTTAAAACGAATGAACATGGTGATGCACGAAGATAGAAAAGAATTCGACATTATACCTGATTCTCAAGACCTGAACGCTCAATATTTGCTACTTTATGAAATGAGTGGAGATCCGGAAAATCTTTGGAAAGTAGTGGATTATGATTACAAACTTGCAAATGTGACAATTCAATTAAAGAGTGATAATTCAAAAGCTATCAATAGTGCAATTGCAGAGGTTGAAAAATTTAGAGATGATTTCAAAAAACTTGGAATCGAAATAAATTATGCAGGTTCAGGATATAAAGCACTTGTTTTCACAGATCTTATATTAGAGGGACAAATTAAAAGTTTAATAATGTCACTTTTTATCATAATTATTTTACTTTCATTTATGTTCAAAAATCTATGGGTGGGACTGATTGGTTCTGTTCCAATAGTTATCACAGCGATTATCGGGTTTGGTGTAATGGGACTTTTAAATGTTCCGCTAAGCACAACTACAGCTTTAATTTCCAGTATTGCAATTGGAATCGGAATTGATTATGCCGTACATTTTATAGAGCGATACAAAATATATGCCAAAGAAACAGGAGACCAACAGAAAACGGTGGAATTGACAATGCATCATTCCGGGCGGGCAATTATTTTTAATGCAATAGTTGTGATAGCTGGATTTATGGTTTTATTGTTTTCAGTATTTCCGCCAAATAGAACTTTGGGTGCACTGGTTTCACTTAATATGTTTACAAGTTTCTTGGGAACGGTTACCATTATGTATTTATTATTGTATAAGACAAATTTATTTTTCGGGAATAAAAAATAAATGCAAAATACGACGATTATAATAAATGGATTGGTTATATTATTATTGATAATCTCATTTTTTAAAGACCAATCCAAAACTATAAAGTCTTTGAAAATTGCAGGAAGATCATTAATAAAATTAGCTCCCACAATTTTATCGGTAATTTTATTGATTGGAATTATTTATGGTTTATTATCAGATAAAATTGCACTTTTATTTGGTCAGGAAAATGGTTCAGCAGGTTTTATTCTGATTGCTGTTTTGGGCAGTGTGATGCATATGCCGTCATTATTGGCTTTTCCGTTGGCAGGTTCATTTTTAATGGAAGGAGCATCTATTAGTTCAGTCGCCGCATTCATCACTACTTTGACAATGATTGGAATTGTGACATTACCATTAGAAATCCAAACGCTTGGCAAGAAATTTACAATTTATCGAAATGTTTTTAGTTTTCTTATCGCAATCATTATTGCTGTTTTAATGGGAGTGATATTATGAAAATACAGGAGAATATGAAAACCAAAAAAAATAAAAAAAATTATAAAAGTTTAATTTTATTAGGAATTCTTTTTATTGCTACACTTGTGATAATAAAATATTCACCTGATAATTCAGAGAAAATTATTGATACTTCAATTAGTTATTTTATTCAAATGGCAAAAGTTTTTCCGGCTGTTCTTATTTTGATGGGGCTTTTTTCTGTGTGGATTTCAAAAGAATTTGTGATGAAACATCTTGGAGAATCGTCAGGAGTTAAGGGAATTATAGTTGCATTTATTTTGGGAGCATTGCCAACAGGACCAATGTTTGTAGCATTTCCTATGGCTCAAGGATTAATAAGAAAAGGTGCGAGTATTACTAATATTGTGATATTTCTATCAGCATGGGCTTGTATAAAACTTCCTCAAGAATTAATAGAATTGCAGTTTCTTGGAATAGAATTTATGTTAGCAAGATTAGGAATGACAATTATTTTTGTAACTATTATGGGAATTATAATAAATAAACTAATGAATAAAAATCAAATTAATTAGAAAAAAAAAGGAGAAAGAAATGAAGAAAATCACACTTATTTTATTGTTACTAATAATAGTAGTATCAATATTGCCGGCAAAAGAACTAACCGGATTACAAATTATTCAAAAGGTTTACAACCGATCAACCGGGAATGACCAAACAGCAGATTTAACAATGTCGTTAATCAATTCTCGTGGAGATGAGCGAATTCGGGAAATAAAACAATTTCTAAAAGACACCAATGATATGGAGAAAAAAATAATGTTTTTTACAACTCCGGCTGATGTTTATAATACATCTTTTATGAATTGGAGTTATGATGAAGATGGAAAAGATGATGACCAATGGATTTATTTACCTGCTCTAAAAAGAGTTAAGCGAATTTCCAGTGATAGCAAAAGTGACTATTTTATGGGTTCGGATTTCACTTATGATGATCTTGGAGATCGTCAACCAACCGCTGATACACATAAATTATTGCGTGAAGAGGAAATTGATGGTGAAATGTGTTTCGTAGTGGAATCTATTCCCAGAGAAGAAGAATATATGTATTCCAAAACAATTGCTTGGATTGTAAAAGATAAATGGATTGGAATGAAAAAAGAATTTTATGATGAAGATGATGATCATTTAAAAACTCTGTCCGTAAAAAAATATAAAAAAATTGATGGTTTTTGGATTATTTTACAAAGTGAAATGCATAATATTCAAAAAGAGCATAAGACAATTATGAAATTAGAAAATGTTAAAATTAACACAGGTATTTCTGATAATAAATTTACAGAAAGAATGTTGAAACGAGGAATATAAAAGGGAAAGGAGAGAAAGGAGAAAAATGAAATATAAAATAGTTACATTACTATTTCTATTAGCTGGGATAGGTACATTAAATGCACAAATTATACATCGTGGATTTGTTCGAACTCATCTCGGCGGATTGATAGAAAATGGAGAATATTCGGTTTTAAAAAATACATTCGATTGGCGATTGGAATATAGTAAAGGCGATGTTGGACTTTTTGTAAATACTGTTTTTGATCATAATGGTTTAACAAAAGATTTGGATATCAATTTGCGTCAAGCATATTTTGATATTTACTTTGATAATTTTGATTTGAGAATTGGAAAACAACAGATCATCTGGGGAAAGGCACAAGGTGTATTTATAACGGATATTGTATCACCAAAAAATCTCAGCGATTTTTTATTACCGGATTTTGAAGAGATAAGAATTGGAATTACATCTGTAAAAGTTGATTATTATATGGGAAATAATACATTAGAATTAGTTTGGGTTCCTCTTTTTTCACCAACAATTATGCCTAATCAAAATTCAATATGGTACCCGAAAATGGATTTTCCAATTATTCCAACTTTTGATTATTCCAAAAAAGAAATTGATGCAAATCTTGACAATGGTGAATATTTTATAAAATATTCTTTGCTGAGTTCTAAAATAGATTTTGAATTAATGAGCGGTTATATGTGGGATGATGACCCAACGATGCATGTTTATAAAACGATTAATCCACAAACAATGCAAATTGATAGTTTGGCAGTTGTTCCTCAACATCATAGATTGGGATTAGGTGGTGCAAGTTTCAGCACGACAGTTGGCAGATTTATTTTGCGAGGCGAGGGAGCATTTTACGATGGCAAATATTTCAATACAGAAGATCCGCAAATTGCAGATGCTGTTATTGAAAAAGATTATTTGCATTATTTGGTTGGGTTAGATTTTTCACTTTTTGGAATCAACATGAGTACACAATTTATTCAGCAAGCAATTCTTGATTATAACGACCAAATTAAAAATGACGAATATGAAAATACTATGACATATATGGCATATAAAACATTTTTAAGAGAAACATTGAAATTTGAGTTTTTTTCATATATTGGATTTAACAGCAACGATGCACTTATTCGTCCAAAAATATCTTATGATTTGAGTGATGGATTTGAAGTGATTTTTGGTGCTAATATATTTGTTGGAGACGAAGGTAAATTTGGAAATTATGATGATAATGATATGTTATATGCAAAGATAAAATATAGTTTTTAATAAATTTAAAAAAATACAGATTCTTCAAAATTAGATTGTCTTATACAACAAATTGTCTTATACTATAAAGATTTAAAAAAAAGGTAGGTAAAAATATGTCATTAATTTCGTGTGAGAAAATTTCAAAAATTTACAAAATGGGAGATGTGGAAATAAAAGCTTTAGATAACATCTCTTTAGAAATTTCCAAATCTCAATTTGTATCGTTTATTGGTCCATCCGGAAGTGGAAAAACAACGATGCTGAATCTGTTCGGAGTTCTGGATAAACCTTCACTTGGAACTTTGAAAGTGATAGGTACGGATATTTCCAAACTAAATTATGTGGAACGAGCAAAATTCAGAGGTGAACATCTTGGGTTTATTTTTCAGAATTTCAATCTGATTCCCGTTCTTACAGTTTATGAAAATGTGGAATATCCGCTGGTAATGGTGAAATCACTTCCCAAAGAAGAACGCAAAGAAAAAGTGCATTCCCTATTAGATGCTGTTGGAATGCTGGACCAAAAAGATAAGTTGATAAATCAAATTTCGGGTGGTCAAAAGCAACGCGCTGCAATTGCCAGAGCTTTAACTACCGATCCAAAAATTGTGTTAGCAGATGAGCCAACAGCAAATCTTGATCACGAATCAGCTTATAAAGTAATGAGTTTGATGAAAAAATTAAGCAAGGAAGTCGGGACAGCTTTTATTTTCTCAACCCACGATCCCAAGATAGTAAAAGAGGTCGATATTACTTACACTTTAGAAGATGGTATTTTAACAAAACGCGAAGAGAGGAGCAACTAATGAAAAATATAATTAAGATCGCATTTAGAAACCTGTATCGTCAGAAAAGGCGTAGTTTTCTTACAATTGGAATTGTCGCTTTTGGAGTTCTCGCCGTTTTATTATTCTCTGCAACTGCCGGCTCTTTCAAAAATTTTATGATTAGCGAGATTACAGATTCAATGTTGGGGCACATTCAAATTCACGCAAAAGGATATGTAAGCTCGCTCGATAATCTACCATTGGACAGAACATTAAAAGCAAAACAGGTAAAACAGATGGAAAAAATCTTAGATGATATTCCTGAAATCGAAAGTTATTCTTATCGAATCTTGTTGGGTGGAATGCTGAGTAATTATTTAGAATCCACAAGTGCAAAATTTTCTGCTATCATTCCGGCAAAGGAAACGCAAACTGTTCCTTTGTTAGAAGCTCGCTTGATGAAAGGGACTTTCTTGAAAAAAGGGGAGATTCTTCTGCCTGAATTAATTACTAAAGGTTTTGATTCAAAAATTGGTGATGATATAGTTTTAGTAGCAACAAATGCTGACGGTTCGGTGAATGGTCAGAATTTCACAATTGCTGGTATTATGGAAAGTGTAATGGGACCAACCGGGAAATATGGTTATATCCATTTTGATGATGCGGAAACATTATTGCGAATGAACGGATTACAAGTTAGTGAAGTTGCTATACGACTTAATGATTTTAGCGATATAAATAAAGTTTATAGTATTTTGAATGAAAAATTGGGAGAGATCAAAAATCCAAAAGGAAAGAATATCTTTGAGGTTCATACTTGGGAACAACTTTCTCCATTTTATAATATTGCTCAAATGATAGATATGATGGCATTTTTCATACAAATTATTCTAATTGGTATTGTGCTGGTTAGTATTATGAATGTGATGATAATGGCAGTTTACGAACGGACAAAAGAGATTGGTTCGATTTCTGCAATGGGTACTCCTCCTTCAAAAATCCGTTGGATGTTCATCTTTGAAGGATTTTTCTTAGGTGTGTTCGGATCGGTTATTGGATTAGCTGTAAGTTTAATTGCAATTTTTATTGTGAATATTTCGCATCTAACTGTCGCTTTCGGACGCAATAGTATAATACTTTTACAACCGGAAGTTTCTATTTCACAAATTGGATTAACTGCTTTAATAGTGATTATTGTATCAATTGTTGCTGTGATGGAACCTGCTTTTAAAGCTTCAAAGTTAGAACCTATCGAAGCTTTAAGACAAAATTGATGAAATATTTTTAAAAAAAGGAGAAATAAAATGTATAAAAAAAATAGTTTAATAGGGAAAATATTACTACTGATTCTTATTTTAAACACCGGCTTTCTTTTTGCACAAGAGGTTAGTGAAATAGGCAATCAACTATTGAAAAAGATAGATAGAAATTTAACACCTGAATCATTCGAATCTTTAAAAAAAATAATAAATATCGAGCCGGATGGGAAAGAAAAAGAATTCGTACTTTTTGTACTGAAAAAGGGTAATGAAAAAATGGTTACGACTTTTTTGGCACCAAAATCAGAAGTTGGTCGTTCCACTCTTCGTCTTGATGAGAATATGTGGTTATATATTCCAAATGTTGGCAGACCAATGCGAATCACAAGCTTACAATCTGTTATCGGCGGTATATTCAATAACTCCGACATTATGCAACTTGATTACACTTCAGAATACGATGTAATAGAAATAACTGACGACAACAAAGAAAAACTGCTCACTCTAAAAGCTAAAACTTCCAATGTTGCTTATGACCAACTTAAAATGTGGGTAAATACAAAATACAATACACCCGCCAAAATCGAATGTTACACAGCCAGCGGAATGCTTATAAAAACTCTGCATTTCAAAGAAATCAAAGATTTTGGAAACGGTATTATTCGACCTTCAGTTTTAGAAACCGACAGCCCTCTTCATCAAGGTTTTAAAGCTGTGATGATCTATGCCAATATCAAGCCACGCAAAATTGATGATGAAGTTTTTACCTTGAACTATATGGATAAGGTCAAGGATTTGAGGAAGTGATGTTTGGAATTTGAAATTGGAAATTGGAAATTTGGAGTTTGAAATTTGGAGTTTGAAATTTGAAA
>JAYEHX010000207.1:0-7270 GCA_034659735.1 Fidelibacterota bacterium
TGGCGGAGATGGATTTAATATTTTGGATCATTGCAAAATAATCGTTCAGGCAGAATCAGCACAAAAAGATATTGAAATATTTACAAGATATTGTCAAGAAATGAAAATTTTAAATCCTAAAATTGAAGATAGAATAACAGTAATAAATAAAAATAAATACAAGTGAAAATTATGCAAAAAATAGATTTGTTAATATACAATAGTTCAGAATTAATCACGATAAAGGGTGAAAACAGAGCAAGATTTGGAAGTGAGTTGAAAGATTTATCCGTAATAAAAAACGGAGCAGTTGCTGTAAATGATGGAAAAATAGTTGAAGTTGGAAAGTCAGATAAATTATTATCAAAATATTCGGAAGTCGATAACAAAATAGATGCAAAAAAATCCGTTGTAATGCCGGGATTTGTTGATTGTCATACGCATTTGGTATTTGCCGGTTCTCGTGAAAATGAGATGTCGATGCGACTGAATGGAATTTCATATTTGGATATTTTGAAACAGGGTGGAGGAATTCACTCGACAGTTGAAGCGACAAGAAAAATTTCTAAAGATGAATTAAAAGAGATTTCTATCAAAAAATTAGATAAATTATTGGCAAACGGAACTACAACTGTTGAAATAAAAAGTGGTTACGGATTGGATTTTGAGACGGAAAAGAAAATGTTGGAAATTATAAATGAATTAAATGATGAATATTCGATTGATATTATACCAACATTTCTTGGAGCCCATACAATTCCAAAGGATATTGACAGGGAAAAATACATTGATTGGATTGTAAATAAAGCAATTCCAGAATTCAAAAATCTATCAAAATACTGTGATATATTTTGTGAAGATGGAGCATTTTCACTTGATGAAACAGAGAAAATATTTAAGTCAGCAATTGAAAATGGATACAAATTAAAGATTCATTCGGGACAATTTAATGATTTAGGTGCAAGTGGCTTATCGGCGAATTTAAAGGCAGTTAGTGCCGATCACTTAGAAAATATTTCGCTGGAACAAATTCGCCAAATGAGAGAAAATGGAACAATTGCAGTTTTGCTTCCGGGAGTTCCATTTTATTTACAATCGGAAAAATATGCAAATGCTCGACTCATGATAAAAGAGAATTTACCTGTCGCAATTGCCACCGATTTCAATCCGGGTTCCTGTCCTTCCTATTCAATGCAGATGATGATTTCACTTGCTTGTTTAAATATGAATATGACAATTGAAGAGGCGATAATTGCTTCCACGATAAATTCTGCTTCAGCAATAGAAATGGAAAATAAAATCGGTTCGCTACAAAGTGGAAAACAGGCAGATTTTATAATTATAGATGTAGAAAATTATAAGCAAATTCCATATTTTTATGGAACAAATTTAGTGAAAACAGTTGTAAAGAATGGAAAAATAATTTGGAAAAATACTTTTGAATTATAAAAACAAATAGATATCTTACAATAATAGAATATGAGTTAAAGTTAAATAAGAGCAATTAATTTTTATAAAAAAATAAGGAAAAATTTAATGAATTCTCAAAAGTCAAAAATCGTTAGAGAATTTGTAGTAGATGCAAGAAAAATATTGAAAGATAATTTAGTTAAAGAATATTTATTCGGGTCTTTTGCAAGAAATGAAGATAATGATATATCGGATATTGATATTTTATTAATTGTAAAAAACTTTAATATTAAATTAAGGGGGGAAATCAGTTCCTTATCTTCGAATTATTCATTAGAAAAAGGTGTTGTTATCTCGCCAATTATTAAAGATATTCCGGTCTGGGAAAAAAACAAAAAATATAATACATTATTTTATTCTGAAATATCTAAAAATGGAATTGAAATATGATTGATGAACTCTCAAAACAATTATCACTATATCGCCTAAACAAAGCAAAAGATTTATTATCTCAAGCAAAATTATTACATGAAAATAAAAAATATGATGGAAGTATCAACAGATCATACTATGCAATATTTAATGCAATTAGAGCTTTATTGGCTTTAAGTAAAATAGATAATTCAAAACATAGCGGTGTTCTTTCATATTTTGATAGATATTTTGTTAAAACAAAAATATTGAGTAAAAAATATAGCAAGATTGCTACTTTAGCATTTGATAGTAGGCAAGATTATGATTATGAAGATTTTTATATTCCAACTAATGAAGAATCTGAAATTCAAATAACAGATAGTGAAAATTTTATTACGGAAATAGAAATGAAAAGCAAACAATTAATTGATAATAAAATTCAATTACCGGAAATTGAATTACAGAATTAAAAAAATCTCAGAAGCATTAAGTAAATATTATCATATTTGATATTGCAAATTATAAACAAATTCCATATTTTTATGGAACGAATATAGTGAAAACAGTTGTAAAGAATGGAAAAATTGTTTAGATTTTAAGTATGAAAAAAAATAACAATATCTCAACAGAAAAAATTAAATCACAATTTATAAATTTTGATATAGAAATTGGAATAGTTCTTGGTAGTGGATTGAGTTCATTTGCTGAAAATTTAGAAGAGATTGTCGAGGAAATTCCTTATTCTCAAATAGAAAATTTTCCACAAACAACAGTTGTCGGACACGATGGAAAATTCATAATTGGGAAGTTGAAAGGAAAAACAATTTTAATCGCAAGTGGCAGATTTCACTATTATGAAGGTTATGGAAAAGATGAGGTTATTTCAATTGTGAAATTTTTCAAAGAGTTTGGAATTAAAAATGTCATAATTTCAAATGCAGCGGGAATTATAAATACGAATTTTGTAATCGGGGATATTGTTTTAATTGAAGATTGTATTGATTTTACAAAAACAGCTGGAAATTATGGAAATATTTCAAAAGCAAAAATTGGCAAAGTAGAGAAAGAGAAGGTAAAACTTGTTGAGAATAAAATTGATTTTAAACTTCAAAAAGGAAAATATGTTTGGTCAACCGGTCCGACTTATGAAACTGCTTCTGAAATCCAATATATGAAACAAGTTGGTGGCGATATGGTGGGAATGTCAACGATGCCGGAAATAATTTGGGCGAGAGAAAATGGTATGAGTGTTTTTCCGTTTAGTTGCGGAACTAACTTTGGCACAGGAATTTCTAAAGAAAAACTTGACCATAGTGAAGTGAAAATTAATGCAGAAAAAGTAAAAGATAAATTTAGAGATTTGATTATTGAATTAATTGATATTTTATAAAAAAATAAACTAAACAAGGAGAAAATTATGAAAAAAGTCGTAGTATTTTTTATGTTACTAATCGTATCGTTTGCATATTCGCAAGAGTCTGAGGGACATTACGGTGAAAGTACTTCTTCTACAAATAATGTAGAAATTGGTCAAGTAGAGAGTGCATTCTATAATTCTGATGCTAATGTTGGAATTGGAACTGAGATGGTTTTGTCGCAAAATATAAAATTTATGAATTTGCCCATAAATTTTAGAATTAGAAAACTTGGAAACTTTACTTTCCAATCATATATTCCGATAATCTTTAAAAAAGAAGTTGGTAATGAAAAAGCAGGAGGACTGGGAGATATTTCAATTGGTGGTTCATATTGGATGAATGTTTTTAATGATTACTTGTTTAAATCATCTATAAGCGTAAGCTTGCCAACCGGTGATGATGAAAAAACCGTTAATGGTACACCTATTGCATTAGGAAGTGGTTCTTTTGGATTCGTTGCAAATACGGGATTAAATGGATATATTGGTGATGGAAAATTAAGTACTGATTTGAATTATATAATAAACACACCTAATACAACAACATCTGAAAATAGTGTTACGCATGCTATAACTGAAACAAAAAGAAGAGCGGGAAATTCTATTTCATTTAATGGAAGTTATAAACATCCATTACCGATACAGAATTTATATATTAGTGGGGCGACACAATTTAATTTAAATGGAAAAGGACATTTTGAAAGAGTCATAAAAGATTCTAATGGAGTAGAGTTTTTTAGTACTGAAGGAGATTATGATAATATTTTCTCTTGGAAATTATCTACAGAAGTAGAATATCAATTTGCACAATTTGGAATGCTTTATGGTATTATCAATTCTGTATATTTTAAAGTAAGATATCCGGTATTATACAATGTCACTTATATTGATAAAGAAGTGACATTTGCACTTGGAGTAAAGAAAAATTTTTAATAACATTTAGGGGGATTTATGCAAGATCCGAGACAACATGAATTAGCACATTTATTAGTAAATTATTCTACAAAAGTTCAAAAAGGTGAAAATGTATTGATTGAAGCATTTAATATTCCCGAAGAATTTGTGATAGAATTAATTAGAGAAGTTAGAAAAAAGAAAGCAAATCCATTTGTATCAATAAAAAATTCACAAATTTTACGAGATTTGATAATGAATTCCACAGAAGAACAGATGAAAATAACCGGCGAATATGAGAAAAAGAGAATGGAAAAAATGGACTGTTATATTGGTGTTCGTGGAAGTTTGAATATTGCGGAAAACTCAGATATTGATAATAAATCGATGGACTATTTCAAAAAATTATGGGCAGAACCAACTCACACAAAAACTCGTGTTTCAAAAACCCGATGGGTAGTTTTACGATATCCAACGGCATCGATGGCACAGCAAGCGGAAATGAGCACAGAAGAATTTGAGAATTTCTTTTATAATGTTTGCACACTTGATTACAAAAAAATGTCAAAAGCAATGAATCCGCTTATGAAATTAATTGAGAAGACGGACAAAGTTCATATAAAAGGACCAGGTGATACAGATTTGCGATTTTCAATAAAAGGAATTCCTGTTCTGAAAGCAGACGGACACAGAAATATTCCCGATGGTGAAGTTTTTACTGCACCAGTCAAAAAAAGTGTAAACGGAATAATTCATTACAATACGCCGAGTTTATTTCAGGGAACGGTATTTACAGATATTCGTTTTGAAATTAAAGACGGAAAGATAGTAAAAGCAACTTCGAGTAATACAAAAAAATTAAATAAAATTCTCGATACTGACAAAGGAGCGAGATATTTTGGAGAATTTGCTTTTGGTCTAAATCCGTATATCAATAAGTCAATGAAAGATACACTATTTGATGAAAAAATCAATGGCTCAATTCACTTTACACCCGGAAATTCTTACGACAAAGCTGATAATACAAATAAAAGTGCAATTCATTGGGATATTGTTTTAAGACAAAAAAAGGAATTTGGTGGTGGAGAAATTTATTTTGATGATAAACTTATTCGGAAAAACGGATTGTTTGTATTGAAAAATTTGGAGAAGCTAAATCCGAAGAATTTGAAATAAAAAAATGATTCACCACAAAAGAACACAGAGAGCACAAAAAAATAATATTTGAAAGAATAAAAAATGATTCACCACAAAGAACACAAAGAGTACAAAAGAAAAGATATTTGAAAGAATAAAAAATAATCACCACAAAGAACACAAAGAGTACAAAAGAAAAGATATTTGAAAGAATAAAAAATATTCACCACAAAGAACACAAAGAGCACAAAAAAATAATATTTGAAAGAATAAAAAATGATTCACCACAAAGAACACAAAGAGTACAAAAGAAAAGATATTTGAAAGAATAAAAAATATTCACCACAAAAGAACACAAAGAGTACAAAAGAAAAGATATTTAAAAAGAATAAATAAAATTAAACACTCTTTGTGATATATGTGTTCTATTGCTGTAAATTTAAAAGGAGAACAAAATGAAAGATTCAACAAAGAGCACAAGATTTATTATTTTAATTATGTTGGGAATGATACTCGGTGGAGTTACCGGAGCGATTATTGGTAAAGAAATTCCATTCATAAAATTGCTTGGCGATCTGTTTTTGAATGCTTTGAAAATGATGATAATTCCATTGATTTTTAGCAGTATGATTCTTGGTGTGACTGCCATTGGAGATTCGCGAAAACTCGGTAGAATGGGTGGTTTTACGATTTTATATTATTTATTGACGACATTTCTTGCCGTTACAACCGGAATAATTTTGGTGAATATTATTAAACCCGGAGTTGGAATTGCATTCAAAGTGACAGAAACTGTTGTGGATAGGAGTTATTCGTTACTCGATGTAATTCGTGGTATGATTCCGTCAAATATTATAGAATCTATGAGTAATGGTGATATCCTACCAATTATCTTTTTCGCATTATTTTTTGGAATTGTGATGAATTTTGTAGGCGAAAAGGCAAAACCTGTTAATTTATTTTTCGAAGGAGTTTTTGAAATTTCTTTAAAAATGACACATTATATTATTTTATTTGCTCCGATTGGTGTTTTCGGATTAGTCGCTTCGAGATTGGGCTCTGCCGGTGGTTGGTTTGCATTCAAAGACGAATTGATTGGATTGGGATTTTATTCTGTCACTGTTATTGCCGGATTATCGATTCATTCCATTATTTCATTGCCAATTATTCTATGGATAATAACCAAAAAATCGCCAATTAAATTTTTAAAATATATGTCTGATGCCCTTTTAACTGCTTTTTCTACTGCTTCATCGAGTGCGACACTTCCGCTAACTATGACTTGCACGGAGAATGCCGGAGTAAGTCGTTCAACTTCCGGATTTGTTCTGCCACTTGGTGCGACTGTGAATATGGACGGAACTGCATTATACGAAGCTGTCGCGGCTATTTTTATCGCACAACTTTATGGGATTGAGATTACATTTATTCAGCAAGTTATTATTGTTTTAACTGCAACACTCGCCGCAATTGGGGCAGCGGGAATTCCACAAGCAGGATTAGTGACAATGATAATCGTTTTGAAAACTGTTGGATTGCCGATAGAAGGAATTGGTGCGATTCTTGCAATTGATTGGTTTCTCGATAGAATACGAACTACCGTAAATGTTTGGGGCGATTCTGTTGGTACTGTTGTTATTGATAAGATTATGGGAAATAAAAATTGAGAATGGAAAGCATTACAAATCGTCATGGTTTGAAAATGAGGAATAAATTATGACCATACAAAATAAAAAAATAGAAGTAAAAGGCAGTGAAATAAGAATAATTGATACAAATGAGCAAGATTATATTTCTCTTACCGATATGGTTCGAGACATTGAAAATGGAATTGTTTTGATAGAGAAATGGTTAAGAAATAAGAATACCATTGAATTTTTAGGTATTTGGGAGGAGATATACAACCCCGATTTTAATTCCCTCGAATTCGGGGGAATTAAAAATCAAGCAGGATTAAACCGTTTTGTTTTATCTCCGCTAAAATTGGAATTATTATGAGCAAAAAATATAACAACATAA
>JAYEHX010000208.1:0-3339 GCA_034659735.1 Fidelibacterota bacterium
CAATTAGATAAATTAGATTAATTAGATGATAAATTAGATAAATTAGATTAATTCGATGATAAATTAGATAAATTAGATTAATTCGATGATACTAATTAGATTAATTAGATGACCAATTAGATAAATTCGATTAATTCGATGATACTAATTCGATGATACTAATTCGATGATACTAATTCGATGATACTAATTCGATGATACTAATTTGTTTAATTCGATTAATTCGATGATACTAATTCGATTAATAAGATGAAGTGATATATTCTTCTAAAATTCGTTTCTTTCTTTTTTCTACAAAAAGTATAGCTTTGACCACATCTCTCATAGAAACCATACCAATTAATTTATCTTTTTCTAAAATTGGGATATGCCTAATATGATTGTCTGCCATTTTGTCCATTAGTGTATTTATATCACAATCTGCTTGACCTGTAATTAGATTGTTTGAGGTTGTCATAATTTCAGAGATTTTTACGGAACTATTAATTTTTAAAACAATATCAGAACAACTAGTGCTTTGATAAAATCGAAGTATATCTCTTTCTGAAACAATACCTTGAATTTCATCATTATCCATAACAATTAAAGCACCAATATTTTTCTTATTCATTAATGACAAACCTTCACAAATTCTATCGTTTTTTGTGATAGAAAATACTTCGCTTCCTTTTTTTTTGATCATATCTCTTGCTACCATATTTATCTCCTTTTGTTATTGTTTTATATTTAAGAATGATTTAATGTCAATTTGTTCAATTTCATTTTTTATCGAATATTCTTTTAAAATATTTTTGGCGAATTCCAATGTTTTTTGAAGATTTGATTGAGTTCTTTTATCTAACGATTTTTGGAATTCCCATTCATAACCTCTGATTTCTATTATGAATGCTTCGGGACAATTTTTGCTAATTTCGGAACATAAATTTAAAATGAATCCGGGTGAAACAGCGTGCATTGTAAAACTAACATCAGTATTTGGTTTTATTGAACTTATTTCAAAATTATTTATCTCCTTTTTCGTAGAAGCATCAACAAAAAAAACAGTATCATAAGATGAAATAGTTTCCGCATCTTCAATATTGAGTTGATAATTTGAATCAAAATCGATATTTTTTATTTCATTATTTTTTATCCATTCATTTAATTGTTCGGCAAATAAAACTCCTACTCCGTCATCTTGTCTTCCGGGATTTCCATATCCATAAATAAGTATTTTTTTTGAATTATTCATCAATTTTTTATTTTTTCATCTAATAAATTATTTTTATTATCGTAGAGTTTTATCTGCAATGGTAATTGTCCAATAGCATGAGTTGCACAACTGAGACATGGATCATAAGCACGAATTCCAACTTCAACTGCATTCAACATTCCCTCTTCGATTTTTTCATTTCCAACGATGAATTGTTTTGTTGCATGTTCTACTGCGAGATTCATTGGAATATTATTATTTGTTGTCGAAACAATCAGATTTGCCATTGTGATTTGGTCATCTTCATTAATTCTGTAATGATGAAAAAGTGTTCCGCGAGGTGCCTCGATAACTCCCACTCCTTCATTTCCTTTCTTGCCTTTTACGACTAATTCACCTTCCAACAAATCAGGATCGTTTAATAATTCTTTCATCATTTCTGCACAGTGTAGAATTTCAATTAATCTTGCCCAATGATAGTGCATTGATGAATTACTTGATTTCCCATTTGAATATGCACGAAAAATTTCAAATTCTTTTTGAGCTAATGGTGATGGAATAAAATCCGCAGTATTTAATCGAGCGAGCGGACCAACACGATACCAACCGTTTTTTGGACCAAATTTTTTCAAATATGGGAATTTCATGTAAGACCAACTTTTAACTTCTTCTACAATATAATCCAGATAATTTTGATAATCAAAATCATCCATAACTTTTTTCCCGTTTTCATCAACAACTCTGATAACACCATGATAAAGATCTAATGCACCGTCTTTTCTGACAATACTCAAATGTTTAGATGGAAATTTAGCGAAATTGTCAATCAAATCTTTATTTTTTTTGTGATATTCTTTGAAGAAATCAAGTCCGCCAAGTGACCATTCAATCATTTTATCAGCATTCATTGGATCGGATCCAACTAATAGTGAATTTTTATCTTTTCGAGTTAGGTGCTTATTTATTCCACCCGGGATTGCTCCTGTTCCGTGTATCTTTTTTCCTGCTGTAGCTTTTATTATCTCTTGTCCGTATTTTCTCATCATCACAGCTTGAACAGCGAGTTCTTTATGCATTTTTGCAATTCCAATTACATTTCTAATGGCAGGATCTCCATCAATTCCAAAAAGTAAATCCGGTGAGGCAAGATGAAAAAAGTGTAAAACATGTGATTGAAAAACTTGTCCGTAATGCATCAATCTTCTCATCTTTTCGCCAGTAGGAGTGAGACCATCGCCAGTTCCTGCTCCAACAATTACATCCATTGCCTTTGCTGCCGCGAGATGATGACTTACCGGACATATTCCGCAGAGTCGCTGAACTGTCACAGGAGCTTCCCAATACGGTCTTCCTTGAATAAATTTCTCAAATCCACGAAATTCCACAATGTGCAATCTACTCTGTTTGAAATTATTATCATCGTCTAAATGTATTGTCACCTTTCCATGACCTTCGACTCTTGTAACCGGTTCTATTGTAATTTTTTTCCCCATTATTTACCTCTTATTAATCAAATTTATATGTTTTATATTCAGGATCAAGTTCTTCTCCATTCAAAAGTGCTACGAGTGTATCCCAAATTAAATCAGCTCTTGGGGCACATCCGGGGAGGAAATAATCTATTTTTACAACTTCATGACATGGATAAACTTTGTCTAAAATTATTGGCAATTCCTCATCATTTGGAATAATATTTTCTTTATTATCAGTTCCGGGTGAATCTATATATGCTTCTTGAAAACAACTTTCTATACTGTCTTTATTATTTCTCATAGCAGGCAAACCACCCATAATTGCACATTCGCCCAGTGATATTAAAATCTTGCAATTTTTACGAAATTCTTTTAAAACATGATAATTTTCAGAATTTGCTACTCCGCCTTCGATAATTCCTATATCACACTTTTTTGTGAATGTTTTTATATCATCAATAGGAGATTTGTTGAAGTCAACCAAGTCAAATAATGTTAAAATTCTATCATCAATATCTAAGATCGACATATGGCATCCAAAACAGCCGGCGAGTGATGTTGTTGCAACAATTGGTTTACTCATTATTTATACTCCTTTTCTATTGTGTTTCCGATTGGTTTATTATCATATTTTCGGCTTCCAATTGGTTCTATAAATCCGACTTCTTTTCTTAT
>JAYEHX010000208.1:3439-7233 GCA_034659735.1 Fidelibacterota bacterium
GCGAGTGATGTTGTTGCAACAATTGGTTTACTCATTATTTATACTCCTTTTCTATTGTGTTTCCGATTGGTTTATTATCATATTTTCGGCTTCCAATTGGTTCTATAAATCCGACTTCTTTTCTTATAATTGCTCCGACAGGACAAATATCCATTGCTTCTTGTGCTTTTTCATCTGTAATATGTTTTGCCAATTCTTTATCAATGCTAATGAGAATTTGGTCGCCACGATTTTTGAAAGCGAACAAATTTTTTCCGTCTTCTGTTTTAATTCCTCTCGCACATCTTTTGCATTTTATACATCGGTTATGGTCGATTATTAATTTGGGATTTGATGCTTCAATTTCCCTATTGGAAAATGAATATGGAAATCTCGGAACATCCATTTTTAATCTATATGCAAGTGCTTGAAGTTCACAATTTCCACTTTTTTCACAAGATGGACAGAAATGATTGCCTGTCACAAACATTGTTTCAACTATGATTTTTCTGTAATTATTTAATTCTTTTGTATTGTTTTCTATTTCCATTTTCGGCGATACTATTGTAGTACAAGCAGTCATAAATCTTCCATTAACTTTTACACTGCAAATTCTACAAGATGCTTGAGGTTTTAATCCGTCATAATTACAAAGTGTAGGAATATATATTCCATTATCTGTTGCTACTTCAAGAATTGTCTGTCCGTGTTTAGCATCCAACTCTTTTCCATCAATTATTATTTTGAATTTATCTTTCATTTTTACTCCTAAATATTTGGTTTCCTGTTGGAAGCTTTACAACCTTCAATAATTGCTTTGTTAATATCAAATGTAGGTATAAAATCAGATTCTTCAACCAGTCCATTTTCATATAAATCAGGAAAATTTTTAAGTGTAGTAACGATTGGATTAAAAGAAGTTTGTCCTAATCCGCACCTGTTCATTTTCATTACATTTTCCCATTCTAACATGTTATCCAAATCTTTTTGAACTGCCTTTCCGTCCATTACTTTTTGTAAAGTATTTCTATAAATTACAATCAAATTTCTGCAAGGGACACAAGATCCACAGGATTCTTCTATGAAAAAATTTGTAAAATTTAAAACTACATCTTTCAATAAATCGCGATGGTTGCCAATAACAATTACTGATCCACCTGTACCAATATCTGAATATCTGATTTCTCTGTCGAATTCTTCAGAAGCTATACAATTTCCGGAAGGTCCACCCATTTGAACTGCTTGAACATTTTCTGCACCAACGAGATGAAGCATTTCATTAACAGTAATTCCCCATTCCACTTCATAAATTCCGGGTTTCTCACAATCGCCGGAAATACTCAATAATTTCGTTCCGCGGGATTCTTCGGTTCCCATTTTCTTGAATTTATAATTTCCATGATTGATTATTTTTACTACAGAAGCAAGTGTTTCTACATTATTAATAACAGTCGGTTTTTCTAAATATCCTTTAACAGCAGGGAATGGAGGTTTGTATCGTGGTTCTCCTCGATGACCTTCAGCGGATTCAAGTAATGCTGTTTCTTCTCCGCAGACATAAGCACCACCACCGAGTTGAATTTTTATATCGAAATTAAAATTTTTATTTCCTAAAATATGTTTACCCAATAAATTTCTTTTTCTCATCGTGATCAAAACTTCTTCGAGATATTTTTTCATATATTTATATTCATATCTTAAATAAAGAATTCCTTCATCGGAACCAATTGCATATCCCGCAACTACCATTCCTTCGAAAACGAGTTCAGGTCTCTCTGTCAAAATCACTCTATCTTTAAAAGTCCCGGGTTCCCCTTCGTCGGCATTGCAAAAAATATATTTTTTCTTATCTGAAGAATGCGTAGCAAATTTCCATTTTAAGTCAGTAGGGAATCCTGCTCCACCACGACCGCGAAGTTCAGAATTTTCAATCTCATTTATAACTTCGTCCGGTTCCATTTCAATTATTTTCATTATGGCTGATCCCTGAATATAATTGTCGGAAAGAATGGACTTTATTAAATGGATATTGCTATTTACCATTGATTGAATATTTTTATTGCTATTTTTTCCGTCGCCTAATTTTGCTTCTAACAAATTGTCAATATTATTATTTGCTTTTATATTTTTAATAATTTCTTTTACTTTCGTTGGAGTGAGATTTGTGAATATTTTATTGTTAATAATAGCCGATGGTTCTTGATCACTCATGCCAATACAGGAAGTGTCAAAAAGTCCGATTTTCTCATCTTTTGTGACAGAATTAAATTTTATTCCAATCTCTTTTTCGAATGCTTCTGCGACCTCTTTTCGTCCGGCAAAGTTTGCAGAAACACTATCATTTAAATAGATTGTATATTCGCCTGTTGTTTTTTGTGTTAGAAAATGATAAAAAGAAATTGTCTCGATAATGTCAACTTTTGGAACGCCTAACTTTTCAGATAGCAAATCAATTGCATCATCAGAGATAAAATTGAATTCTTCCTGAATATCCAAAAGCATATTAAAAACTTGATTTTTATCATTTCCATATTGAGTAATTATTTTGTTAATTTTTTTACTCATGTTATTTGTTCTCCTAATTAAATTTATTCTCGTTTAAAAAATCAATCCAAGTTCCCATTTTTTCATCTGTTTTAGAAGACAGTTCAAGAATTTTTATTTTTGGATTCACCTTTTTTATGTTATCTTTTAATTCTGTTAAATTGAAATCCAAATATGGAATTAAGTCAGTTTTTGTAATTATACATAGAGAAGAATTTTGAAAAGCGAGTGGATATTTTAATGGTTTATCTTCGCCTTCGGTTGTGCTTATTAAAACTGTATTTATATGAGCTCCAACATCAAATTCGGCAGGGCAGACAAGATTACCAATATTCTCTACAAATAAAAGATTAATTTCCGTCATATCGATTTCTTCTAGAGCGGATTTTACCCAGCCGGATTCTAAATGACAATCGCCACCGAATGGACCTGTATTTATTTGATAAGAAATTAATCCGGCATTTGCAATTCTCTGAGCATCAAGAGTTGTTTCTATGTCTCCCTCTATTACTGCAATTTTTCCGTTATAGTGTTTTGCTGTTTTTTCGAGAAGTGATGTTTTTCCTGAGCCGGGTGAACTCATTAAATTAATAAATAAAATCCCTTTTTCTTTCAAAGTTTTTCTCAATTCCATCGCCATTCTATCATTCGTCGCTAAGATTTTTTTCATTACTTTTATTTCTTTTTCTTGCATTTTTTTTAGACCTTTTTTAAAATATTTCCATTTTTATTGTGTAGTAATTTTAAAACAAATAGTTTGTTTTGTCAAGTGAATTTTGCACTTTGTGTGACTAATATTGTTATTTGACCGATTAATAGTTGAAAATGGGAAAACATCTCGCCAAGACGCAAAGACGCAAAGGAAGAACAATTCACCACAAAGAACACAAAGAAAGAAAGAAGAATTCACCACAGAAAACACAAAGAACACAAAGAGTTAGTTATAGTTAGTGACATATTCGGCTAAAGCCGTTGTTTTTTTTCTTTTTATCTCTCTCTCCACTAACTAAAGTTAGTGGCAATTCAAAGTTAGTGGCAATTCAAAAGTTAGTGGCAATTCAAAATTGGAAATTTAACATAAATAGCCACAGGTTTTAACCTGTGGATAAAATGATGCTACAAAAATCGGGCTTTAGCCCAAAAAGTGTGTAAAAAACTTCCGAAGTTTTCATTTATTTTATAAAAAAAATTAAATCATTTTATATTCTATTAATTTCAAACTTCGGAAGTTTTGGTGCATTTTCAAATATTTTTCGGTGTTTTTCGGTGTT
>JAYEHX010000209.1:0-7168 GCA_034659735.1 Fidelibacterota bacterium
TGAAAGGAACAGGAAGTTATCAATGGAAACATGATGGAGTTAATATTTCAGGTGAAACCGGTGAATATTTAGAATTTGATTCTCTAAATTATGATGTTTTAGGCGATTATGTTTGTTCTACTGATGCCGGAGATTCGCGAACAATTCAAATCACAACAAATTCAGTTTTTGCAGATTTTTTTGCTACACCAACAAGTGGAACCGCACCATTAGAAGTAACATTTACTGATTCTTCAATTGGCTCTGTCTCTTCTTGGAAATGGCATTTTGGTGATGGTGATTCAAGTTCTACTCCTAATCCAACCCATACTTATTCTACAACTGGAAATTACACAGTTTCTCTGATTGTTTCAAATGGCACAACATTTAATACAGAAACAAAAACTAATTATATTACAGTGACAGAAGCGGTGGAAGATACAAGCTTTTGGACTGCACTACATCCAACACCAACAACTAATACGATATTTGATGCACAATTTGTGAATACAACAATTGGATATGCATGTGGCAAAAAAGGAACAATGTTAAAAACAGTTGATGGTGGCGATAATTGGGAATTGTTAAGAACAGGAGTTGGCGTAGAATTAAAAAAATTACATTTTATTGATGTAAATACCGGATATATTGTTGGAGATGACGGAACAGTTCTGAAGACAGTAGATGGTGGAGATTCATTTTCAGAATTATCAACAGCTGATACAATTGGAACGAGAGATCTGTTTTCAGTATATTTTACAGATGCAAATACGGGATTTGTTGGTGGCGATGTTTATCATGCTGTAATATGGAATACAACTGATGGCGGAAACACTTGGCATGAAACTGCACTTCCACTTGATGATTATACAGATGTGAATGATATAGAATTCTTAAGTAGTTCAATTGGAATTGCTATTTGTGAGGATGGAAAAATTGTAAGGACAACAGATTCAGGTGCAAGTTGGACAGAAGTAACTTCAGGAACCACTAAGCACTTAAATGAAATGTATTTCTTAGATGCTAATAATGGCTGGGCAGTTAGTGATGATCGTAATGTAATTAAAACCACAAACGGTGGTTCAAGTTGGTCATTAGTTTCGGATGCCGGAAGTATTTATGATTATAATGATGTTTACTTTACAGATGTTAACACAGGTTATGCAATTATTAATAATGGAGTATATAAAACTACTGACGGAGGTGTTAATTGGGATTCTAAATATTATCAATATGATTATTCATTAACAACATTAGATCAGATTAGTGGTAGTGAAGCATATTCATTTACTTGGGGTGGACATCTTTTGAAAACCACAGATGGTTGGGAAACTAATACTGTTATAAATTCTCAGGCATGTGAAATAATAAATGCAGTTGATTTTGTGGATATTCATAACGGAATTGCAGTAGATGGTGGTGGAAATATCATGCGAACCACAGATGCCGGCGAGAATTGGGAATTGATTGATTCGGATTGTTCTTCACTTAAAGATGTTGATTACTTAAATTCAACTGATGTAATTGCTGTTGGAAGTAGTGGAACAGTTTTGAAGTCAACCAATAGTGGCGTGTCCTGGACAGAAATTAGTACAGCAGATATTCAATCAAAAACATTATATGGATTTGATGCTCCAACTTCGAGCGTATTCTATGCAGTAGGATATGATGGGCTAATAGTAAAATCATCTGATGGCGGTACAAGTTGGACAGAACAGGCAATAGGAGATACTAATCTATATGATGTTAAATTCCTTGATGCAAATACAGGATTTGCAGTTGGTGGAAAATATAATAAATCTAAATTGTTAAAAACTACAAATGGCGGAACGAATTGGAATGATGTTTCCTGCCCGGTTGATGAACAATTAAATTCAATAATATTTGTAAATAGCACAAAAGGATTTATTGTCGGAGATGATGGAGCTTTATTAAAAACGATTAATGGTGGAACTAATTGGATCGATATATCTGGAGACATAGGATATGAAGATATAAACGACATCTCATTTGCGAATGAAAACTTTGGATATGTTGTTGGCGAACATGGTGCAGTTTATTTTACTGAAGATGGAGGAACAACTTGGAATGAAGATGAAACTTTCCCTGCTTCCAATTATCTATACGGAGTAGATTTTGTAGATGATTCAACAGGATATGTTGTGGGAATGTATAGCTCGATATTGAGATATAGAGAAGGAGCAATACCTCCAAGTGTTGCAGTAGTAGAAGAACCTGTGGTTGTTGACGAATTCATTCTAAAACAGAATTACCCAAATCCGTTCAATCCAATGACAACAATCTCTTACGATATTCCTGAAGCTACTGAAGTAGTAATTAATATCTATAATATTGCAGGACAGAAAGTTGAAACACTTCTATCTGAATACAAACAAGCAGGTAAATATAAGATTATTTGGAATGCGGGAAACTATTCATCAGGAGTATATTTTTATCAAATTAAAACACAGTCATTTAGTAAAACCAAAAAGATGTTGCTTTTAAAATAATTTTTAAGTAATATTAGGGAAATAAAAAAGGCAAAAGCCAAGGAGAGTAAAATGAAGAAAATTGTAATCATAGTGTTTTTGATAGTTTTCAGTGCTACGATGTTTTTGGTAGCAGAAGATAATCAATTACAACAGAAAAAAGATGTTTCTATCACGACAGAACAGGTGAGTCCACTGCTTGCACAAACAATAAAATCAGGTGGTAAAAAATCTCACACCATTGTTGCAAAAAAAAGTGCTTGTGAAAGAGAAAATGACAAATTGAAAGCAGATGTTAGTAGATTACAAAATGAAAACGCACAACTTCAAAAACAGAATGCTTCACTTAAAAAAGGTAGTTATAAAGTGAAACAATTGAAAGATGAAAATGCAAAATTAAGAAGAGCTATTAATCAAGCAAATATGATTTTAATAGAAGCAAAATAAAAAAAGGAGAAAAAATGAAGAATTTAATTAAAGTAGTATTAATTCTTGCAGTTGCTTTACTAATGATGTCTTGTGGGGAAGATGGAAAGTTGACAGTGATCAACAAAAGTAGTGAAGAAATTGATGTAACAATTGATGGCGTATCTGATGACGATGACCTATCTTATAATGAAAAAAGTGAGACACAAACTTGGTTTATTGCAACAGGTGATGAAAAAAATGTGCCAATTACCGCTACGGGAGATTGGTTATTAGGTTATGATACAGAAGTAACAATTGGTCCCGGCGATGATGTATTGCATGAAATTAATTCTAATGCCGGTAAAATTCAAATAAACAATTATCATCCTTCTTTATCAATTTGGTATGTGTATATTTCTGAAGAAAACGCAACAGATTGGGGAAATGATCAACTTGGTTCTGATGTAATTGCACCGGGCGAATTTTATGCATGGTATGCCAGTTCAGGATTTACATGGGATGTTAAACTTGTAGATGGCAATGCTACAGCTTATGAAATATATGGTACTACAGATTTGAATGCTGAAGGAACAATCCACTATAATTTCACACAAAATTCTATCGCTGTTCCAAATTCACCAATCAAAACAAAATACCAAGATGTAGTAAGAAAAAATGTTGCAACACCAAATGTATCAGTTAAGAAAATTGGTAAAGTGAAATAAGAATATAGAAAATATTAAAATCAAAAAATGCCATATCTTCAAGATGTGGCATTTTGTTTTTAAGAATAACAATTTCTAATTTTTCCGAAATTTCAAAGATATTGGAAAAAATAATGAAATAGCGACGAGTCCAGAAATATAAAATATCAGTTTGTGAAATGAAATAATATTTATTAATTCAATAAAATTATAAGAAACAGAAATTAGAGTTTTTACTATCGAATGATAATTGAACATAAACAAAATGAAAGTGATTATTGCAAACACAATATTTACTATAAATGTAGGCGAAAAAATAGAATTATTTGGTAATGTATTTAACACATTTTTTTTCACACGAGTTGGCAAAATAATGTGTCGTTTCTGTATCAACAAATCATCAATTTGTCTTAGTTCAACAATGGTGTTTTTACATTTTTTACAATTTCTTAAATGCTTTTTTGCAGATGACGACATTTGTTCTAATCCAAATTGTATATATTCGTTTTCAAAAGTTTTACAATTCATGATATATCCCTCTTTTTTTCGACATGTTATTTAATTCTATTTTTGCTCTGCGAATTTGTGCTTTTATTGTATTAGTTGAAACATTCATAATTTTTGAAATTTCATCATAAGAACAATTTGCATAGTAATACATAACAATTGGAGTTTTTAATTTCTGAGACAAAAATGAAATAGAGTTCAAAATATTCATCTGTGGCAATTGACTATTTTGATTTTCTAATTTATTAAGTTGTTGTTCATCTAATTTATTATCATCTCGTGAAATAATATAATTTTTATTCTTCAAAAATGAATAGGTTGTATTTTTTGCTATACTGATTATCCAAGTGCTTAGTTTGGAATTTCCATTAAAGGTGTTCAAATTTTTAAATACTTTTATGAATGTATCTTGCGATAAATCATTTGCATCCTCTTCATTTTTTACCATCATAATAATAAAACTATAAACGGTATCTCCAAATTTATTCATAATTATTTTCATTACTTTATTGTATTTTCCACGACGATACAACAATAATATTTCATCATCTTTTATTTGTGAATATTTCTTCATTATGTATATGACTTTAGATTTTATTATTTGTTGCATAATTTTAATGATTTTTTATTTTCTATGCAACTAATTTTTATAAATCAAGTCATACAAACGAAATAAATTGGAAAAATTTAAAAAAGGAGAAAAAATGGATTGGATAGCTTTTGCAGGAATAATGAGTGGGATTTTAATCTCATTAGGTTTTTTTGCTTTAATTGGATATTTTGTTTGGTTAGAGTATAAAAAAAAGCAGTTGCAAAATCAACAGATCTTAAAAGCAATTGAAAAGGGTGTAGATATTCCAGAACTTCATTTAGGAAAAAAACCGGTGAATAATTTGGGTAGAGGATTAATATTGTTTTTCTTTGGATTAGCTTTAACTTTTGCTCTTTGGATAAGTGCAGGACATGAAGGCGGTGTTTGGGGATTATTGTTTGTAGGTTTGGGAATTGCCTATTTTATTATTTATCTTATTGAGAAGAAGAAAGAGAAAGAATAGTTATTAGCGAAAAAACTTGTTGTTGTAGAGGCACATAATCTTGTGTCTCTACATTTTTTAATTTTTACAATTTTTGAATTTTCAAATATTTCGTTTTTATTTTCTATACCGATGATTTACTTCCAATCCTAATAAATACTTTAAACCCCTTTTGCGAATTAATCAATTTTTTTACTTTTCTAATTATTCATTTTTTGAAAAATAGATTCACTAATTAATATAAGAATTTTTTTTCTAATCTTATGTTTTTACTCATCAAACTTTCTCTATTCAATTTTCAGTGCGGATAATGTTTGAGCTCACTGGTTTTACGGAGCGGAGTAAAAATCCAGTGTAGCGATTTGTTATTTCTTTTTTGTTGTAACTACGAATTCAGGCACACAACTTCCTATTAACGAACATTCTAACCAATAATTATCTATAAATTCATCATAAGAATTATATGTTTGTTTGCAAAGTCTTGTTAATTCAAATACATGCTCTGTATTGTATTCAACATAGTAACCTCTGGCAATACCATGTTTTATCTTTTTAAATTCTTTCAAAAATGTACCTTTAGAGCTTTTTCTCCCAACTCCATGTTGCGCAGAAAATCTATAATCACTGAAATTACCAGCATATAGAATAATCCCATCAAAAGGATTCAAAGCAAGTGCTCCAACTCCATCCGTTTTTTTTAAGTTGATTGCCCCCTTTCTATATACAAGAGAATCATCTTCAATTTCAATACTATTATGCGTCCAGTCATGATGAAATCCTCCAGAAACACCTAATAATTTCATTAGTTTATCAAGAAACTCTATTCTTTTATCTTTTGCAATATTTTGTAAATCTTTAGCTTCATCATAGTTCAAAGGAAGAATATTTCTATTATTAAAGTCAGAATGCAAAAAAATCATATTGGTTTCAATTCCTTTTTGATCGAAAGCAGGATGCCCAGTTGTAAAATCTAAAAAATGATTTCCTTGTCCGATATGAATATTTAGTTCATTAACAACTTTAAGTATTTCAACTTTAATATTTAAGTCAGATTGAGGGTTTCCTGGGAATAGCTGGTTTGTTATAAAAGAAGTTATTCCACAACCAACATCTGTATTTAGAATATCCGGATAATATGGTGTGTTCTTCTGATAAACAAATACCGAACCATTAGGAATTCGATTTTTTGTTTTATTCTCATTAAAAATCAGCACTTCTTGCAAACCATTTATTATGCTATCTTGTGGCCAATAATAGGTGTTGCCTTTATTTTCTATTATGAATTTTTTCGATTTGCCCATGTTCCTCACAACTTTTTTTTAGGATGACATAACCATGATTATATGATTTAGCCAAAAGTGTATATTGTACTAAAACAGCGTATAAACATTTCTCTTTTGCCATAAATCTATTTTTATTAAACAACTTCATCTATTTCTCACTTCATTCCTTATAATGTAATTTACAAAAAACAAAGATTAATAACAAATATTTTAATTTTTACAATTGTCGAATCCAAATAACATCAGATTTCTTTTTTCTCAATATTAGACCAAGAAGCGTCAAACCTATCTATTTTACTAACAATTTGTACTAAATTCCAATCAAGGTCTAATTCAAAATTGGAAACTTTTTCAATCATACTGCAAATATACCTTTATTTTTATAAACATGATACGAAATGAGCTAAATATATTCGATAATGATACGGTTTTTTTTATGTTGACGGTTTGGCTATGCGTAGTTTGGGATTTTGAAACACTTCATTTCCAATTTACACTAATGCTTATTTATATCTTTAAAAACCATATTTAGCACTTCACCCGCCATAAACTATATACATTGTTGTGGTGTCGTTATTCTTTATTTTCAACTATATACACAGTTCCTTTACCTTTGCCAATGCTCTTTATTACCTGTTCTTTTTTCATATATTGTAAATCCTTTTTAATCGTATTGATATTAATATTTTCAAATCTTTTTGCTAAATCAGATATTTTTAAAGGTTGGTTTTCTTTTAAATATTCCTTTATTTCTTTTTGTCTTT
>JAYEHX010000210.1:0-7142 GCA_034659735.1 Fidelibacterota bacterium
GGAAATAAAAAATTATATAATTCTCTATCAGATAAAACCGCCGGTGCCATTAGAGGAAATATTTCAAATGCTCCTAACCTTTCACAATCGTTAATTCTCGATGCTTTCAATAATTCAAATTACGAAAACGAAAAAAAGAAAAATTATAAAATATTGGAAAAAAGATACAAACTTGTGAAAGATACATTGAAACAATACGATAATAAATATTTTGAACCATTACCATTTAATTCAGGATATTTTATGTGTATTAAATTGAAAGGAATTGATACTGAAAAAGTTCGTCAGAAATTATTGGATAAATACAATACGGGACTAATTGCAACCGGCGACAAGTTGAGAATTGCTTTTTCATCAACTCAAACATCTAAAATTGAACAACTGTTTAAAAATATAAATTCAGCAATAAATGAAATCGCTCTATGAAAATTGTTCATGCATCAATAAATCATTCGCCAACAGATGATCGGATTTTATTTCGTGAAGCGTTAAGTTTAAATAAACGATATGAAAATATTTCTATAATCGGTGTTGGCCACAAAGAAGAGATTCAATTCCATGATGAGATAAAATTAATAACTATTTTAAAAAACAATCTATTTAATATGATTGCAAATATCAAAACCGTTATTAAAAATGAGTCGCCTGATATTTTGCATATTCACGATCCGTTTCTTTTACCAATTGCAAATAAATTTCAGAAATCGGGAGTGAAAATAATTTATGATGTGCATGAAAATCATTATTTGACTTTTAAATTATTTTCAAAAAGAAAGAGTTTTTTAAAAAATATCTTTGCTTCAATTTTAAGATTATTAGAAAAATATTATTCTAAAAAAGTAGATTCTATAATAACCGTCACTCCAAAATTAAATAAATATTTTCTTCAATTTAACCCAAACACTTATGAAATTAGAAACTATCCAAATGCAAACACATTTGAAAAAAATGAAGATGAAAAATTGACAGAAGAGATAAATAATTTTAAACAAAATGATTTATTGATTATATATGTTGGACAAATCTCTATAAAACGAAATTTACATTTGGCTATTCTAACAACTAAAAGATTAAGAGAATTGAATTTCAAAATTAAATTTCTCGCAATCGGCTCTGGTGAAAAAAGTGACATCTATTTCTATAAATTCTTCGAAAATAATTATGCCGATTTCTTCAAATTACTTCCCGCAATTCCACATCAAAATATTCAACAAGTGCTAAAACAAAGCGATATTGGTTGGGCGGTTTTACCCTATGAAGATAATTTTCTTTTTTCATTTCCAAATAAAATATTTGAATATATGTCAGCACGAATTCCTTTTATTTCTTCAAATTTATATTATGTTAAAAAAATCGCAGACGATACAAATTCGGGAATTATTGTCGAAGAACTCATTGCTGATGATATTGCAGAAAAAATTGCAAACTATATTTTAGATAATAAATTGCAACAACTTGGTGAGAATGGCAAAAAATATTTCGAGTCGGAATATAATTGGAATAGTCAAGAAGTAATATTATTTGAAATCTATTCAAATTTATTTTAGTTTTGATACTATATTCTCGGTGCTTAATATTGGATTTTAAATATTCAAAATTTGCAATTATAAAATTATATCTGAATACCGTATATTTTTTATGTGAAAAAGTTAGAACTTTTTTCTTTTACTGTTCACAAATATTTTTTAAATTTGTGTATAATAAATAGTGAAACAATGACAAATTATCTACAAAATAAATTACTCCAAATTCCCTATATAGGAGAAGCGAGAACGGATATTTTAGAACAAATAGGTATTCATACTGTCGAAGATTTCTTATATAATTTTCCAAGACGATATTTAGACCGTGCAAGTGTCAAGCCGATGAATCAATTAATTGTTGGTGAAGAGTGCACAGTTATTGGTAAGGTAGATAAAATTTGGACGACGAGAATAAGGCAGAGAACAATTTTGAAAGTGGCTATAAAAGATGATTATGGTTATCTGACTTTGAATTGGTTTGGCGGAGTTTATTGGATTAAGAATATTTTTAAAGTCGGTGATATGGTGAGTGTGAGTGGAAAGATAACTTATTATCAAGGGTTTACTATTACTCACCCTGATTTTGATTTTTTGGATTCTAAAATTGGTAATTTATCAACCGGATTTATTGTTCCGGTTTATGCTTTATCTGAAACTATGAGAAAAAAAGGATTGAACAGTCGTCAATTTCGTAAGATATTTAAGCAATTATTTTTACAAATTCCGCAAGATATTCCAGATCCGATTCCACAAAAAATCAGAGATGAATATAAATTAGATGGTATATTGGAGGGTTTAAAATCTATACATTTTCCTAAAGACAAAGAGAGTTTACGAAAGGCAAGATACAGATTTAAGTTTCAAGAATTTCTGATGTTACAATCAGTTTTGGCAGTCAAGCGAAGAGAAATCAGAAGTCAAAAATGTGACGCACAGTGCAAAAAAGCCGGTGATTTGACAACGAATTTATATAACAAATTGCCATTCGATTTGACCGATGCACAGAAGCGGGTAACGAGAGAAATTTATAACGATTTGAAATCGAAAGTTCCGATGAATCGACTCTTGCAAGGTGATGTGGGAAGTGGTAAAACGATTGTATCCGCAATTGCTTCAGCGATTATGACGGAGAATAATTTTCAAACGGCGATTATGGCACCAACGGAAATTCTTGCAGAACAGCATTTTGAAAATTTTCGGAAATATTTTCAACCGTGGGGAATCGAATGCAAATTATTGATTGGCAAGCAGAGAAAAAAAGAGCGAGCGGAAATTCTAAATAGAATAAAAAGTGGCGAAACAAAAATAATTATCGGAACTCATGCACTTATTCAGAAGGGAGTGGAATTCAAAAAGTTGGGTTTGGTAATAATTGATGAACAACATAGATTTGGTGTTGACCAGAGAATGGAATTGATAAAAAAAGCAAACAATCCGCATGTATTATCAATGACGGCGACGCCAATTCCACGAACTTTATCAATCAGTTTATATGGCGATATGGACACTTCGATAATTGATGAAATGCCGAAAGGCAGAAAGCCAATCGTAACGAGAGTTGTTAAAGAATTTCAATTGCCAAAGGTATATGATTTTTTAAAAGATCAGATAAAATTAGGACGACAGATTTTTATTGTATATCCGCTGATAAGTGAATCGGAAAAAATGGATTTGCAGACCGCCGAAAAAGGATTTGAAAAGTTATCGCAGATTTTCAAAAACAGTAAAGTAGGACTACTTCATGGAAGAATGAAAAAAGATGACAAAAATGAAGTAATGGAAAAGTATAAATCAGGTGAAACAGACATTTTGGTTAGCACAACTGTTATCGAAGTTGGAGTTGATATTCCAAATGCAACGGTGATGATAGTAGAAAATGCGGAACGATTTGGGTTGTCGCAACTTCATCAATTGCGAGGAAGAATTGGACGAGGTGGCGAAAAAAGTTACTGTATATTAGTAAGTAGAAAAGATACGGAACAAGGAAGCGAACGATTGCGTATATTGGAAGAGACGATTGACGGATTTAAAATTTCAGAGGCGGATATGAGATTGAGAGGACCGGGAGAATTTTTTAGTGCAAGGCAAAGTGGATTAGTTGATTTGAAAATAGCAGATTTGATAGAGGATGGAGAAATACTTAAAAAAGCTCGCAAATCAGCATTTTCCATAATAAAAGATGACCCAAAGTTAGAAAACAAAGAAAATGCAGATTTCAAGGAATTCTTTTTGAAAAACAATAAAGATAAATTAAATTACGCTTCTATTGGATAAGTTGAATTATTGGAGAAAACATTAAGGAATATAAAATAAAAAGAGGGAAATTATGATAAAAAATAAAGTTAACTTTACAATTGGTGCGACGGTTTTTTTCACTTCGTTAGTTGTCTATTTGATGACAGTTGCTCCAACGGTTTCATTTTGGGATTGTGGTGAATTCATCGCCTGTTCGTATAAATTACAAGTTCCGCATCCACCGGGAGCACCACTATTTTTGTTGCTTGGAAAAATATTTACACTAATTCCGTTCAGTAAAGATATTGCTTTTAGAGTGAATCTCATATCTGTAATTTCCAGTGCCTTAACAATTTTATTTTTATATTTAATAATTGTCTTGTTTGTTGAACAATTCCGTGGAAAGACAAAAACATTTTCGGATAAATTAATAAATTATGGCGGTGCATTTATTGGAGCTATGACTTTTGCATTTACCGATAGTCAATGGTTTAATGCAGTAGAAGCTGAAGTTTATTCTATTAGCACATTTTTGGTTGCATTTGTTGTTTGGCTAATTTTAAAATGGAGATTAGATGAAAATAAAGATCTTCACAATGAGAGATATATTTTACTTATTGCCTATGTAATAGGAATTGCAATTAGTATTCACTTGTTGAATCTTTTAGCATTACCATTTATTGCTTTGATAATTTATTTTAAACATAGTGATTTTAAATGGCCATCTTTTCTTGGCGTTTCTGCTCTAACCGGTGGAATATTTCTAATTATATATCTTGGAATTGTTAAAGGTGGACCAAAAATTGCAAAGATGATTAATATTGATCCTGCAGCGGTTTCATTTCCACTTGCGATTGGTGTTATTATTGGAATTATTTTTATTCTATATCTCTTTGTAAATCAGATATTTCAGAATAATTTTGAAGCGAGAAAATGGACCAAAATGATTTTACTTGGATTGGTTCTAATTACAATTGGATATTCTTCCTATCAAATGATTTTTATTCGTTCACTAAAGAATCCTAATATTGATGAAAACAATCCTGAAACTGTGAAACAGGCAGTTTCATATTTAGAGAGAGAACAGTATGGAGCATATTCAGCAAGTCGTGAAAAGAGATGGAAAGAAGCTAAAAATCCAAGTCAGTATTCAAGCTCATTAGATTATTTTTGGAATTATCAAGTTAAGAAGATGTATATCAGATATTTCAATTGGAATTTTATGGGACGAAGTGGAAATAGTGTAGATCCATCGCAACTTCTAATGATTCCATTCCTCATAGGATGGATAGGAATGTTTTTTCATTTCGCAAGGGATAAGAATAATGCTTTGGCGGTTCTTGCACTATTTTTTATGACTGGTTTGGCGATTATTTTATATCTTAATCAGCCGGATCCACAACCACGAGAGCGAGATTATTCCTATGTCGGCTCGTTTTTTGCCTTTGCGATTTGGATTGGTATCGGTGCATCGGGTATCTTGGAATTTGTAAAAAAGAAAATAAAAAGCGAATCCGCGAAAAAATATTCAATGATAACAGTAACAGCAATGTTGATTGTAATTCTTCCGCTGAATGTGTTAAATGCAAATTTCAAAGACCACTCAAGATGGGGAAATTATGTTGCGAGTGATTATGCTTATAACTTATTGAACTCTTGTGATAAAGACGGAATACTTTTTACAAATGGAGATAATGATACTTTTCCACTTTGGTATTTGCAGGAGGTAGAAAATGTTCGAACAGATGTTAAGGTGGTAAATTTAAGTTTGCTAAATACTCCTTGGTATATTTTGCAGATGAAACATTATGAACCAAAGTTAAATATTCCAATTTCAGATGCTCAAATAGAAGAATTGAGACCACAACCTTGGCAAACACAAACAGTCAGAATTCCAGTTCCGAAAGATATAAATCCTGACGGACAGATAACTTGGGAAATGAAACCAACACTCAACTTCAACGGACGGGGTGGAATAAAAGTTCAGGACTTGATGGTGTTTTTAATTGCAAATGGTGCTCAGTGGAAACGACCTGTCTATTTTGCCGTAACAGTTTCTCCTGAAAATAGAATTGGAATGGATGAATATTTATCAATGGAAGGATTAGTTTACAGAATAAATCCAAAAAAAGTTGACAAAATAGATGAAGAAGCGATCTATAGCAACATAATTCCTGAAGCACAAGATTCATCAGATGAGAATGATTTTGGAAACTTCTATCGTTTTCGTAATTTAAATAATCCTGATGTTTATCTAAATGCTAATTCAAAAAGATTGATGAGAAATTATAGAACCGGATTTATTCAAGCAGCAATGGAATTTATTCGAAACAACGAGCATGATAAAGCAAGAACAATGTTAGATTATATGGAAGAGAGAATTCCTGAAGGTATTCTTCCGGTCAAGCATAAGGGTTTATATTTAGAAATCGGCAGATTGTATGGAATGATGGGCGATACTGCAATGCTATCGGATAGATTAGATAAATTTGTGGATAGAAACGATCTATCCAAAAGAGATAAATTGATGGCAGCTCAAACATACTATTCTGACTTAAAAAAATATGACAAAGCAGAAGAAATCGTAAAGACAGTTTATATACAAAATCCAAATGATAATAGTTTAGTCGGATTTTTATATCAAATATATGATGAAACAGAACAGTATGAAAAAAATATAGCTTTACTTGATGATTGGTTGGAAATAAATCCTGACGATGTCCAAGCTAAAATGTTAAGAACAAGCACTCAACAAAAGATGAATAAAGATTAGGAAAAAATTGGAATCACAAAAACCACTCATCTCAATAATTGTCTTAAATTACAACGGAAAGAGATTTCTAAAAACACTTTTTGATTCGTTGTTAAGAACTACATATCCGAACTATGAATTGATAATGGTTGATAATCATTCCAGTGAAGATGATATTGATTTTGTGAAGAAAAATTATCCATCTGTAAAAGTATATGATACAGGTAAAAATCTTGGATATGCAGGTGGTAATAATTTTGGAATTAAAAAAGCAAATGGCGAGTTTGTATTATTATTAAATAACGATATTGAAGTGACTTCGGGTTGGCTCGAACCGATTATGGAAGAGTTTGAATCGGATGAAAACATTGCTGTCTGCCAACCAAAAATTCTTCAAATGAAAAATAGAAATTATTTCGAATATGCAGGAGCTTCTGGTGGTTTTATGGATATTTTTGGATATCCATTTTTACGCGGTAGAATTATGGAGAAAATAGAAAAAGACGAAGGGCAATATGATGATAATATTGATTTGTTTTGGGCATCTGGAGCAGCAATTGCAATTCGGAAAAAAGTGCTTGACCAATCAGGATTATTAGATGAGGATTTTTTTTTGCACATGGAAGAAATTG
>JAYEHX010000211.1:0-1554 GCA_034659735.1 Fidelibacterota bacterium
TATTTCATGTTGTTATTTTTCCAAACCATATTTTGATAATTTTGATAAATCTCCATCGCTTTGTCATTCCAAACTCTATCACGATATGTGCCACCATCAGGATTTGGTAATTTCATCAACGGACGATTGCAATCATACCATCTTCCACGATATGAAAATCTACAACCCCAAGCAGATGTTGACGGAATACCATATTTGTCTGTCAAAACTTTTATTATCTCTCCGGTCTTATAATCACAATCACCATGCGGAGCACCATAAGCAATTCTTCGCCATTTTGTCGTATCACCATTGTTGTTTTCTACCCAATGTTTTATCGGTTTTGGTTTTAACTTACTCTCTTTTTTTGATAATTTTCTTAATATCACAGTTGCAGAATCATATTTTAAATTTAACATATCAGCATATTTTCTATACATTCCAAAAGTTCTGAGTGAATCGAAAGAATCATAAACTCTCATCTCAAGTTTTTTGTCATTATGAATTACTTCAATCGAATTGCCTTCATTAATTTTTAACTCTTTGATTACAGCATTTGGAACAAAAATCGCACTTCCCAATTGCCTTGTCGCAACAGGCGGATTTACTAATTTGGATTTATATTCTATATCATGTTTCACTGAACATGAAAAAATTAAAACAGATATAATCGAAAATAAAAATAATTTTAGTTTCATATTTAATCTCCTTTTTTAGTTAATAAATTGATATTTAAATTTATTTATTTTGAAATAATTTAAACATTCATAAGAATTGCATTTAAAATTTAAACTCAATTGACCATAAATCAATCGGTCCCAAATCTCCATAATCTACCCAAGCATAATCAATTTGTAAATTAAAATTCGTAAACGATTCAGTATTCAAACCAAATCCCAATGACAATCCAGCGGTATCATAATTTTGACGATATCCACTTCTTAAAGCAAAAAATTCTCGCCACGAATATTCCATTCCCCAGTTTGTTCGAAAAGCATTGTCAAATCCATCATTTGCAGAAACAGAAACGGTAATACGATTTTTTCCGCTACTTTTCATTATTGCATTTTCTCCGACAATATTTACAGAAGTTCCGATAGAAAAAGTTAATGGCATTGGAAAAGATTTAGTTGCAAGACGAGATTTTGGTTGTGGACTTCCTTGATAATCATCAGGTTTTTCTTTGTAAAAATATAAATGAGGTCCATCATCAACACTCATATCAACACCAAGATTTTGAAGAGCCATTCCAATTCTTAAACCAATTTCTTCAATATTATAAATCGTTCCAATATCAACTGCAAAACCTGTTGCCGACTCTAACCAAATTTTTTCTTTTATAAATTTTCCTTGAATACCAACATAAACTCTATCTGTCAACTGATTTCCATAAGACATTCCGATTGCATAACTACTCGCACCAAACATTTCTCCGGTTCCTTCCGGATTCTCAATTGTTGTCACTTCCATTTCCCCGATATTCAAATAATTCGCCATAATTCCAATCGTATTATTTTTATTTATATTGAAAGTCATTCCAGCGAAATGATGTTTCATTCCAACATACATACTGTT
>JAYEHX010000211.1:1654-21079 GCA_034659735.1 Fidelibacterota bacterium
CCTTTCCACAACTTTGCGTCCTTTGCGTGAAACTCTTCTCCTTCTTTTACCATATAACCGCAAATTTCCCCATTTTGGAATCTCCCTCAGGAGTCCTGATAACATAAACATAAACCCCATAAGAAACCTCCAAACTCTCTTTCGTTTGCAAATTCCAATAAGCATCTCCAATTGTAGAACTCTCATGGTTAATTGTTTTTATATGATCTCCGCGAAGTGTATATATTTTAATTGTACACTCTTTCGGAAGATGTGTAAACCGTAATTGATGCGAAAATTGATCTTGTCTAACAGAAGATTGTTCTCCTAAATTATATACAAGATAAGGATTAGGAACAACTTTTATTTCTGATAAATCATATCCCTCAAAAGCAAAAGATAGTGGAGACGAATCAATCTTGTAAGAATCATTATTTGTCAATGCTTTTTTTGTTTTATATAATAACACATCGCCGTTTGATGGAACTACCGAACTATCATTCCAAGCGATATCAAATTGCCAAGTTCTACTTGTTAAATCCGGTTCTAAAATATAGATATAATCACCACTCGTCCATGCAACATTTGGATTTCTTACATAAATTTTTAGAGGATTTTGTTTTAAACTATCTTCGAAAATATTGAATATCTGAAATGGAACAAATTTTGCATTTGGATATGCAGGATGTTCAACTTTTTGTGTAGAATCACCAAATACAATTTCATAATCGTGTGCTTTGTGTGCACTATCAGGTGTATGAAAAAGTTGACTAAATTCATAATTAGAAGTATCGCTATTTACATTTATCCATTTTTGTGACAGATATTCTACTTTATTATGATTTATTATTTTCAAACCGATGCCATCGAATATCGGACTAAATTGTGCAATATCTTGCTCTGATTCATTGTAAAAATCCTTGCAATCCGTAACAACAAAACTCTGTAAATTGCTATCCAAAATATCAAAAGCAAGATTACTCAATGAATCCTTAAAAATAATTTCATAAGTGTGTCCCGTAATATTTATCGGATCGATTGCCTCCACATTTACAGAAGCAGTTGCAACTCCGCTTTCATGAACGACATTAGAATCGACTTTTCCAGCTTGATAATTTTGTGGTTGAACTCCCGGAATTACATCTATTGTCTGGACTAATCTCGGGTCATTTCCTCTTGTGGATTCTAATGCCGACTGTCCTGCATTGACAATAGGATGATCATAAGCCGTAATTGTATAGCGATATCTGACACCATTCAAAACATCATTATCTGTAAATGAATATTGCAATCCGCTATTATCTCCAAGATTAAAAAATGGATTTAACGGATCTTTGCCTTCCCATTCATCAATCAAATCATATTGTGCAATCGGTTGATACCCGAGAATTGTTGTCCCATCATAATCATATATTTCTGTTCCCCAATCAATATCACCAACTCCTGAAACATTCGCTTGAGTTTTATAAATTTTGTATCCTTGAAAATCAAATTCTTTGCTAACTATTTCATAAGAATTTTCCGAAGTCGCATCCCAATATAATTTTACTTTTTCATTTTCTGCATATATAACAGGCAATCCATCTTTATCAATTACCTCAGTTCCAACAGCAGAGAGTTTCGGTGCAGATGGTGGTCTGAAACCGATAAAGTTATTTTCATAGAGAGTATCTGCTTGAGCCAAAGCATCAAAAACAGTTTTGAATCTTGTATTTACAGGATTAGTTGCAAACCCCTCAGCATCTAAACTTCCCGGCACCGGCACTCCACCAACAATTCCAATATGAATTTGAATTGTATCTCCGGGTTCCATAGAAAAAGGTCCCGAACTAAACCAAAATTGAATATCCGGACGACTTCCTTCAGGTAAATCCTCTTGATATTCCTTCAATAAATCTACATCATCTCTATTGGGAAAATCACCGTGAAACCATTTTTCTCTCTCTTCCGCCGGAATAAGATATTTATCGCCGGCAGAAATTCCATAGAGTGTTTTTTCCCATTGATCATCAATAGCAGATGGACGAACAGCTTCATCTTGATCGAACCAGTGAAATCCCGTAATTCCAATTTCCGGACTTGACGGATCGCCGGGATCTGATAATGGTGTTTTGAAAAAATTAACTCCATAAGCCGAAACTTCGCCGTTATTTTGAGAATAATTTTCATCTGTAAAATAATCTTTTTTATCATAAGCGAGAAAAACATCTATCATTCCATCGTCATCATAATCATAAATCATTCCATAATCATCCTCTGCCCACGGACTTGCTTGATAATTATTTGAACCGGAAACTAAATATCTCCCCGGCAAATCAGGATCAACAAAAAATGCGAAATAGACACTATCTATTTTCCCATTATAATAATGGCGACTTGGATCGTAAAATTTGCTTTTTGGATTTGTAATCTCATCTTCTGTTCTAAAAATAAAATTAATATTAAAAAATACGACATTTTCGTAAAGCGGTGTTGAATAACTGTATCCAGCCGTTTCCATATCTATTCCCACAGGATATCCATATTGAGCAGTTGTTGCCGTTTCACGAACTCCATTATATTTGTCAGTCGAAACGAAAAAAATATCTTTATTTGAAACGAATGAATCTTCAATTGGTTGTCTGTAAGTAGGTGAACTTTTATCAGGATCTAATGCCCATCCGCCTGGCCAATGATATTCTCCAGGAGTTGGAACCCATTCACCAAGATCATTATCAAAATATCCTTCCGGCCAAGATTGTGGATATGTGCTTGTTGCAATTAGTGGAATATTGTCATTCAACATTGTTCCGTGATACATATTAGTTGCATTATCAAATGCTTCCCAATCGGTAAAATTCACACCATCACCCGCTTTCACATGAATTGCAGAAAAAGATTCTATCGCATTATATTGATCGCTTCTGTCCTCAGGCAAATCTGGACCGCTTGTCGTTTGATTTCCCCACGGACCTGGTGGCATCAAAATCACAGGAGCAATCCATCTGACCTCGCCCCATTTACCATGGAATGCACCCGGATACCAATTCTGACTTCCGGGATGATCATAACCACTGAGAAGTCCAAAATTTTCCACTCCCCATATTTTCATTTTTCCTGCATCCATAAAACCAACGGCACGATCCAAAATAGAAGTCGGTTGTAAAATTTCTCTATTACTTTTTACATTCTGCTCGTTCTTTTCAGATGCAATTATAATATTCAGAGATACCATAATTAACACAATAATTTTTAATAATCTTTTTTTATTCATTTTAATATTTCTTTTATTTTCCATTTTTTAAATATTTTTGTTTTTTTATATTTCTTTTTAATAATAAAAATCTCCAATTTCCTTTTTTGCATTAAGAAAACAGATATTTTATCTGCCTCCAAAAATTGTCTCAACTCCAAAATAAATAGATCGTCTCATTGCAAAATTATTATTATTTCGTGAATCCCAATAAGTTGAAGACATAGTGTAATAACTTGCCGTTCCCGGATCTGTAGCCGAACCTGTTTTTGTATATCCCGACATCATATTTTTTCTATCAAATATATTCTTAACTTCAAGGAAAAATCTAAATTGATTATTAGAAAAATAAATCGCTTTAGAAATTCTAATATCAAATCTGTGAGAATCCTCCCATCTTTCCGAATATGGCTTAACAATTACACCACCGGAAATAGACGGAGTATATGGCATTCCATTTTCACCATAATAAATCATATTGAAAACAGTATTTTGAAGTGGATAAATATTCGATAATCTAAATCCTTTTTTACTACCTAAAATATAATGAACATTTGCTCTCAAAACATGTGTCTGATCCCACGGTGCTCTCGTTTCATGTTTTGGTAATTCATCTTCTGTGTCTCCACTCCAATAGCCGTCCCAAGATGTGGCATGCAAAACCTTCGCCTGTGAAAGCGAATAATTTATATCAAACCCTACACCTTCTCGTGATTTTTTCTTTATATTTATGTCAATGCCTTTTGCCGAACCAAAATTATTATTCACAAAAACAGAATATGTAAATGGATTGTCTCTGCCCGGATCAGAATATGCAGGAACAACGACTGAACCAACTTGATTAGTTGTCTCTTTAGACCAAAGATTTATTTTAACTCCAATATCTGCTCCAAATTGTTGCTGTAAACCAATTTCATATTGAACTGCTTTTTCCGGTTGCAAATTTGGATTACCGATAATATTTCCGAGTGTTAAACTAATTTCACGATTGCCACCGGATGCACGATATAAATCTCTATAATTCGGATTCTGGTAAAAATGTCCAAAGTTAAAAAATATTACACTCTTGTCAGTAAGCGGATATGCGAGACCAATTCTCGGACTTAAATTTATTTTACTTTCTGCTTTCGTAATAGAATTATATTCCAATGTATCCGAACCGCCAAGTTGTGTTCCCAATGGGTCGAATGGATCGGACCAAAAATCACTACCGGAATCTACATAATCCATTCGCAAACCAAAATTCATAATCAGAGAATAAAACTCGGATTTCTGCTGAATATAACATGCACCTTCAATCGGTTTATGATGATAAATTGTTGGAAATAAATCTTTCTTTGTCACATTCTGATATGAATGATAATACAAATCAATTTGATTTACCTGAACTCCGGTTTCTATTTTATGATTCTTATGAAATTGACTTGTAAAATCAAATCTCGCTTCATAATTTGTGCTTTTATCTCCTGAATACCAACGATTATCTGCCAATATATAAAATGAACTTTCGAATGGATCTCGCATCGCATCTGTGCTTGCATAAGGAATATATTCGTCAGGAGATTTTAAATTATTTTCATTTGGTTGGAAAATATTGTATTCGTTCAAATATGGATTTGTATAATCTTTTAGAACTCTCACTCGTCTTTCAGAATAAAATCTTGAAACACGAAAATTAAAAAATGTCTTACTCGATACAGTGTGATTTACAACCATTGTCTCTTTATCGCTATTACGAATCTGAACATTTTGACCCGACATATTATAATCATAGTAGGCATTGAAATTATTCACTTGACGAAATTGATGATTGTTTAAAAAAGAAAATCTTACTTGAGTTCTCTTATTCATCTGAAAAATAAGTTTTCCAAACATATTCATATAGTTATTCCAACCCATTCCTTGCCAACCTTCTATATTGTCAATTGGATTTATTTCTCTGCCATCGGGTCCCACAACTTCGTCCCAATTAGAAGATAAATTTGCTTGAACCGAATCCAAACTTTTATATTTTAAATAACCATCGATTATCTCTTGCGATGTAGGAAGCATCAATGTTGAATCTGTAACTCCATCACCATCAGAATCGATTTCAAGAGCTCTATAATCGTCCCATAAAATATCGTCAAATTTTAAAATCGTTCCCGCCTGTTGATTCATTTCACCAGAGATAAAAAACGACCATTTTTTCAATAACGGAATTCTACCTCCTAAAGTCACTTGAAAATTTTGCTTCTGTAATGCAACTCCCTTTTCGTTTGTCAAGAAATCCATACCAAATGGTTTTGATGAATTGTAACTTAATGAGCCCGTCCATTTATCACGAGTATCTTTTGTAGAAAGATTTACCACTCCGGAAAGTGCATTCCCGTATTTTGCACTAAATCCACCTGATTCCACCGAAATTTGCTTTATTGCGTTTTTGCTAATTTGAGTTCCGAATCCACCAAAAATCGGATTGGAAACTTTCACTCCATCTATCAATAACGAGACCTCATTATTTCTTCCGCCTCGCATTCTCACATCATCAATTCCGCGAATATTATATCCCGATTTTGAATTTGGTGTATTTGTCAGAACCGATACATTCGATTGTGTGGCAAGAATATCTTGAAGATTGTCAATTGGCATTGTTTGTAACTCTTCCGCTGAATATGTGGTCACCTTTCCCGTTGCATCTTTTTGAATTACCGGCCGTTTTGCGATCACAGTAATTTCTTCGTCCATGTTAAGAACTTTCTTTTTCATTTTAATTTTTAAACGACTTGTCAAATTTGCTCGTATAAAAACATCCTTTACACTTACAGTTTGAAATCCGATATAAGATGCTTTAACAGTATGATTTCCCGATGGAACATTAATGATAATAAATTGGCCATCTGCATCAGTACTCGCTCCGACGAAAGTCCCGATAACAACAATATTTACACCAAGCAATGGCTTATTTTCACTATCATAAACCGTGCCAACTATTTTTCCCGTTGCTTGAGCAAAAACAATATTGATAAAAAACAGGAATATACTAAAAAATTTAAGTGTCTTCATAATTCTTTTATTTTTTTGATTATATTAGTTATGTTGAAGAATTCAATCATCATGTGAAAAGATAAAACAAAAAAAAGAACTTTCCAAAATTATTTTATTTTTTTTAACAGGTTATTTATGATAAGAAAAAAACTTCGAAAGAATTATGTATTCGGCTAAAGCCGTGGTTTTTTTTTCTCTCTCTCTCTCCACTAACTAAAGTTAGTGGCAATTCAAAAGTTAGTGGCAATTCATAATTGATAATTCATAATTCATAATTGAGAATTGAAAATAAATAGCCATAGGTTTTAACCTGTGGATAAAATGATGCTACCAAAACCGGGCTTTAGCCCAAAAAGTTCTTCGTGCCAAATAAGATAATAAGGTTTGTGTTTTTGGGAGCATCTTTTCTACTAAGGTTTTTGGAAAGAGAAATAAGGTTTATTAGATTGAGAATTGGAAATTGAAAATTGGAAATTGAAAATTGGAAATTGAAAATTGGAAATTGAAAATTAAGATTAAGATGGTTAGAAGGTTGAGGTTGAGGTTGAGGTTGAGGTTAAGGTTAAGATTTAGAATATTAAACTACTTTGTAGATTTTTATTAATTGCACTAATTCAAAAAAAAACCGCGAAGCGGTGAAATGATTATAATAAAAAATATAAAAAAACAAAAAAACCCCGAAGGGGTGACATAAAATATATAATTGAAAAGTTAGTTATAGCTCATTTTAATTCGATGCAAAAAAAACAAATGACAATAAATTAGATAAATTCGATAAATTCGATAAATTCGATTAATTCGATGACAAATTAGACAAATTAGATAATCTCTGTGTTCCTTGTGTTCTTTTGCGGTGAATATACAACCAATGACAACAAATTCCTTTGCATCTCTGCGTCTCTGCTTGTCCAATTGAATAGGCGGACGGTAAAAAAAATCATCTATTATTTATCTTTCGTTCTATAAAGTATAGATAATGGCAAAATAACTATATATCCAAGTGCCAATAATATCGGACTGTATATCATAGAAATATCATCATATATTTTTCCGATTGCCAATAAAATATATCCAACTATAATTGTTAAAATTCCCATTAAAAAAATGTACATATTCTGTTTCGTCATTCCCAATGTTTGAAAGATGTTTTTGCTATTATTTTCCATATTTTTCCCTCTTTTTTTTATATAAACATTAAATCTATTTTTTACATTCACTTATAAATTTATCAAATATTATTTTTCGTTGTTTCAAATCTTTTATTCGCTCCGGATGCCATTGTAATCCCAGTAAAAATCTGCCTTCAATTCCTTCTATCGCTTCCACAATTCCATCTTCACTCATTGCTGTAATTTTTAAATTATCACTCACAAATTTCGGATTAATTGATTGATGATGTCCGGAATTTATTTCAAAATTATCTGTTCCAAAAAGTTTTTTTAAAATACCTTCTTCAATTATTTTTACATTATGATAAACATCTTTTCCTTTGCCAAGTCCGTCGCCATGTCCATCAATATTCAGTATTAACTTGCCTCCATTCACGATATTTATCAATTGAGCTCCTGCACAAATTCCCAATACAGGTTTATTCGTTTTCAAAATTAAATTTGCAAGTGTAATATCAAAATCTGCTCTCTCTTTTATCATTGGTCCTTCGTGTGAATCCGGCTTCATTCCAAAATATCTTGCAGGATAATCGTCGCCACCCATAAATAGAAAACCATCACAATCATCTATTTGTTCCTCAATAATTTTAGTATCATAATAAATTGGAAATAAACGAGGAATTCCACCATAATCAACAATCGCTTTTACATAATTTTCGGGAATTCTATACCAAACTTTTCCTTTTTTAATTGTGCAATCCATATTAATTCCAATCGTAGGTTTGCCATTTTTCATTTCAGCACCTCGTCAGTATCATAACTTCTATCCAATTTTAAATTCTCCAATAAATCTTCATAATCTTTTGAATTATCAACCAATATTTCAGAAAGTATTTTTCCAAGTCCCGGTCCTAACATAAATCCCTGTCCACACATTCCCACAGATAAAAATAAATTTTTCACTTTTCCGGAATATCCAACAATCGGAAATCCATCAGGTGTCATCGGATATAATCCTCGCCAAGTTCTTCGCACTCGGATATTTCTCAATCTCGGATATAAATTTAACATTCTCTCAATTACTTGCGGTAAAAATATTGAAGTATTGTCGCAATCTTTCCCCGGGATATTCGGATTTGGAGTAATGCAAAATACAATTTGACCCTCTATATTTTGATAAAAATAATAATTTGCCGATCCTTTTGCAGGTCGCATATCAACAATCATCGGCTCAAAAAATCTCTCAACCGGCTCTGTAATTCCACCTTCATGAGATTCAGGATATACAGGTAATTCCATACCAAAAATTTTGCCAACCTCCCTCGCATCGCCACCGCTACAATCAACTATTAAATCGCTTTGAAAAGTTCTTTCTGTGGTTTTTATTGAATCCACTTTTCCATTTGATAATTCTGCTTCTACCAATTCTTCATTAAAATAAAAATCAACTCCGTTTCCTTTTGCCAACATATAAAATGCATCGATAGTTTTCAGTGGAGAAGCTGAGCCATCTTCAGGTGAAAATGTTCCACCAAGCAAATTGTTAGAATTTATTCCCGGCACTATTTTTCGGACATTTTCTTTTGAAATCCAATCAATTCGCAATCCATAATTTTTCTGTGTTTCCAATATTTTTTTCAGCTTAATTTCATCAGTTTGTTCATAAACAGGAAATAAATATCCACCTTGAATCCAATCTACATCATAACCGTAATCTGCTTTCATATTTCGCATTATTTTTAGAGTTTCCAATCCAATTTCTATCTTTGCAGGATCAGAATGTGTTGCTCTCATTCCACCAATAGCCGCTCTATTTTGCCCACGACCGACCGATGATTTTTTTTCTATTACTGCAACTTTTACTTTTTTTTTAGATAAATAATAACTCAGTGGAACACCAACACTTCCTGCTCCAATTATTATTATATCGTATTTTTTTGAATTTGGTGTGGTTTTATTTTTCATCATTTGCCTTTTTTTTCTATCTGTGAAATTTATAAAATTAATTATGATATTAAAATAAAAATTAAATAAAACTTCGGAAAATTCATTGCACGAATATTCACCACAAAAGAGCACATGGAACACAAAGAAAGATTTTTTGATTTTGTTATTGTTCTATAAAAACAACTTGCAATTTCCACAAGTTTTAACTCGTGGACTGGAAAAAAAGTAAACTCAAAAAAAGATTGTAAAACCAAATATTTATTAATAAATTAGCATCAGAAAAAAGGAGTTTAAATGAGCACAATTTGTTTATATAATGGAACAGTTTTCACGGGAATAACCATGCTTGAAAAAAGTTCCGTAATAATTCGTGATGGAAAAATAGAAGATGTTGTGAGCAATGACAGATTGAAAGATGCAAATCTTCCACCGGATACATCTATGCACTATTTGAATAACTCATATATTGCACCCGGATTTATTGATACTCACATTCATGGAATTGGCGGATACGATACCGCAGACGGTAAAACTGAATCTGTTTTACAAATGTCTAAAAAATTAGTTGAATACGGTGTGACATCATTTTGCCCAACACTCTATCCACAAAATGACGATGACTTTATTAAATCAATTAAAGCAGTTGTCGGAGCAATGGGAAAAGAAGAAGGAGCAATAATTCACGGACTACATCTTGAAGGTCCATTTATTTCTCCGAAAAAATCTGGTGTGCAAATTCCAAAATTTATGAAAAAACCGGATTTGAATTTGATGAAAAAATATTACGAAGCTTCCGAAAACAATATTTCAATTATGACAGTGGCTCCGGAATTAAAAAACATTAGAGAATTAGCACTATATTGTACAAAAAAAGGAACCGTATTATCTGCCGGACATTCTAATGCAACTTATGAAAATATGTTAGAAGGAATGCAAGTGGGAATTCTACATTCAACACACTTTTTTAATGCAATGAGACGACTTCACCATCGAGATCCTGGTGTAGTTGGAGCAATCATGATTCACCCAAATGTCTCTTGCGAAATTATTGCAGATGGTTATCATTTACATCCGGCAATAATAAAATTATTAAGAAGAGTAAAGCCAATTAGTAAAATTGTTTTAATAACAGATTCTCTGAAACCAACAAAACAAACAAATGGAAAATTGTTAGCCAATAATGAAGAAGTTTATGTAGAAGACGGACTGTTCAAAAGAAAATCTGATGATGCGATTGCCGGTTCTTCACTAACTATGATTGAAGGTGTGAAAAATCTTGTCGAAATGCAAGTCCCAATTGACGATGCACTGAGAATGGCAAGTTGTAATCCCGCTACGGTCATTAGTAAACAGACACAAACAGGTTATTTATTGCCGGGAAGAGATGCTGATGTTACGGTGTTTGATAAAAATTTTAATGTAAACATGACTATTGTAAAAGGTAAAATTCGTAAATTTTTTGATTAGGTTTATAGTTTATATGCTTAAAAAATTCGATTAAAGAATTATGATTTTAGAATACTAAATTCTTTATATCTCTCTGTGGCTTCTCTTTCTCTATTACTTAATTATTAATTTTCGTTACGAATTTTTTAGCTATTGTTTTAACAGATTGATCGTTAAAAATAATCTTATACGCTATTTGAGAAGATTTCGATATTCCAATAACCCTTCCTTTTCCAAAAATTTTATGCTGAACAAAATCATTTTTCTTAATAATATCATTTCTAACTAAAATTGATTGTCCATCTTGTTTTTTATTAATATGATAATATTTTTTGGATTTCTTTTTATATCCCGCATCATAATTATTTCTAATACTTATATATTTTTCTTCTCTAATTAGACATTCTTCAGGAATTTCATCTATAAAACGCGACGGCATATTCGCAGCAAATTGACCAAACCGATTTCGTCTTTTTGCATTTAATAAATAGACATTTTTCATTGCTCTTGTGATTCCAACATATAACAATCTCCGCTCTTCTTCCAATTCCTGCCTATTTTCTTTGCTCCTCTCCAATGGAAATAATCCCTCTTCTAATCCTGCAATAAAAACTGTTGGAAATTCTAATCCTTTAGCACTATGCAAAGTCATAAGAACCACCACATTATTTTCATCTTCCCATTGATCAATATCACTAATTAAGGAAACTTCCTGTAGAAAATTCACAATTGTTGCACCTTTATGAGTTTTTTCAAATTGAATTACACTATTAATAAGTTCATCAATATTTGCAATTTTATCATCATCTTGTTCGTTGTCATCTTGATACTGCTCTCTGAATTTCATTTCGTCAATTAATTTTTTAACAAATTCTGTAGGCGAATATTTTTTCATCTGTTTTTTATAATCAAGCATTGTTTTCTTAAATAACTCTAATTTTACCTTTGCATAACCTACTTCTGCTTCATCAGAATAATCAAGTGCTTCAAAAAGTGTTTTTTGTGTATCAATGCTATACTCTTCCAAACGATCAATTGTTGTCTTTCCAAGTCCTCTGCTTGGAGTATTTATAACTCTTTTTAGGCCTAATGAATCATTAAAATTAGTAATGACATTTAAATATGCTAAAATATCTTTCACTTCCTTGCGATCATAAAATTTCGTCCCGCCAATAATTGTGTATCTAATTGATTTATTTCTTAAAGCATCTTCTATCAATCGCGATTGTGCATTTGTTCTATAAAGTATCGCAAAATCTTTAAACTCTTTTCCTTGTTTTATTTTTTGGCTAATTTCCATTGCAATATATTCTGCTTCGGCATAGTCGCTATCGGATTCTTGAAGAATAATTCTATCACCTTCAACTGAATCTGACCATATTTTTTTACTTTTTCGCATTGAATTGTTTCCCACTACCGATGATGCTGCTAATAAAATATTTTTCGTAGAACGATAATTTTGTTCCAGTTTAATAACTTTCGCATTTTTGAAAGTTTTCTCAAACTCTAAAATATTCTTTATATCCGCTCCTCTCCATTTATAAATTGACTGATCATCATCTCCCACAGCACATATATTATTCTGAATTTCCGAAATAATTTTAAGAAATAAAAATTGAACACGATTCGTGTCCTGATATTCATCAACTAAAATATAATCCCATTTATTTTGATATTTTTCTTTCAACTCTTTATGCTTTTGAAATGCCACAATCGGCTTCATCAATAAGTCATCAAAATCAACTGCATTATTTTCTTTTAATCTTTTTTCATATTCGGCATAAACCAATACATTTTGTTCATTAATAAAATTATCTTCAAAATAATTTTTTGCCCTATCCGGTGTCGCCAATTGTTGTTTTGCAAGTGAAATAAAATGTCTTACAGATTTTGGCTTTATATTTTCATTTTGAATACCCAATGCTTTAATTGATTCTTTGATAATTTGGAGTGAGTCGTTAGAATCGTAAATAGTGAAATCTTTTGCAAAAAATTTCCTGTCAGTTCTCATAATTCTAGCATTGATACTATGAAAAGTGCCAATATTAACTAAATTCGCCTTTGCACCAAGTAATTTTTTAACACGAATTTTCATCTCTTTTGCAGCTTTATTTGTGAAGGTGACCGCCAAAATACGACTTGGTGTTGTTTTCTTTTTATCCAATAAATGTGCTATTTTATGTGTTAACACCTTTGTTTTTCCGGAACCTGCACCGGCAAAAATTAATAATGGTCCATCAGTATAGTTTACCGCTTCTTGTTGTTTATCATTTAATTTATCCAAAATTTTATCCATAAACTTATTTGCTCTTTTTTTTATAATAGAAAAATTATTTTGTACTTTGTGAATCTATTTTTGTCTTTACCTTATTCTCTAATTCCTTTTTTCTTCGTAATATCTTTAATTTATTTTTTTCATAATTATGTTCAGAAAGCGTTTTCGTAAAAGTGTGATAACCATTTCCATCAGCAACAAAATAAATATAATCTGTTGTATCCGGATTTATCGTTGCTCTTATTGCTTCTAATCCCGGATTATTTATTGGACCAGGTGGCAATCCGCGATGCATATATGTATTGTATTCCGAATCTGATTTTAATTCGCTTAATTTCAATAACCTATCAGGACCGGGAATAATATATTGAATTGTAGGATCCGCTTGTAATCGCATATTCATCTTCAATCTATTGAAATAAACAGATGCAACTTTTGGCATTTCAGAATCATAAATAACTTCACCTTGAATTATAGATGCCATTGTTATCAATTCATTAACTGTCATACCTTTTTCTTTTGCCTTCCAAATCATATTTACCGTTATATGCTTTTGAAAATTAAAAATCATTTTTCGAATCACATCTTCTACTTCAGCATCTTCAAAGAAAAAATAGGTGTCAGGAAATAAGAAACCTTCTATGTTTTTTATTGATTTATAATTAATATTAAACAATTCGGTATCATCTCTATATAATAAAAAGGTATCCACCGGAATATTTAATCTGTCCTCAAATATTTGTGCAATTTCTGTTAATTCCAATCCTTCCGGTATTGTAATCTTTTGTTGTAAAATAACAGCATTTTCCAATAAAATAATCAAATCATAATAATTAATTCCACCTTTGATATAAAATTTTCCTGCTTGAATACTCTTTGTTTTTCCCAACAATTTTGCTGTAAGTAATAATTTCCAACGATCCTCTATTATTTTATTTTCATCAAGAATTTTTATTGTCCCTCTAAAATTAGTTCCCTTTGGAATTTCAATTATAGATAGCGAATCGGGTGCTATATCATTTGCATCTTGATGAATTGTAATATAAACTCCAAACATCATAATTAAAATAAATATTGATATGCTAATAATTAATACTAAAATTATTGAATGTTTATCTAATTCTATTTTATGATTTAAATGAAATAATTTTTCCAAAATATTTTCTTTTTTTTAACAGGGGACTTATTTTAAACTTTCTAACTTTCTAACTTTCTAACTTTCTAACCTCCTAACCTTCTAACCCTCTAACCTCCTAACCCTCTTCCTAATACCTATAATGTTCCGGTTTATAGGGTCCGTCTTTTTTTATACCAATATATTTTTCTTGTTTATCTGTTAATCTTGTTAATTTTACACCTAATTTATCAAGATGTAATTGTGCAACCATTTCATCTAATTTTTTACTTAAACGATATACCTTTTTTTCATAATCGTTATTCCATAATTCGATTTGTGCCAATACTTGATTTGTGAAAGAATTACTCATTACAAATGATGGATGGCCTGTTGCATTTCCAAGATTTACTAAGCGACCCTCAGATAATAAAATAATCGAATGCTTATCAGGAAATTGTATCTTATCAACTTGTGGTTTGATATTTATTTTTTTAACTCCAGGCAATGCGTAGAGTTTATTCACCTGAATCTCATTATCAAAATGCCCAATATTACAAACAATTGCATTATTTTTCATTGCTTCCATATGGTCGGTTCTGATAACATCACAATTTCCGGTTGCAGTGACAAAGATATCACCTTTTTCTACGACTTCTTCTAATGTTCTTACTTGTAAACCTTCCATTGATGCTTGCATTGCACATATTGGATCAATTTCAGTAATAATTACATTTGCACCATAAGATTTCATAGATTTTGCACATCCTTTTCCCACATCACCATATCCACAAATGACAACGGTTTTTCCTGCTATCATGATATCTGTCCCTCGTTTGATTCCATCTGCCAGAGATTCTCTACAACCATAAAGATTATCAAATTTTGATTTTGTGACAGAATCATTTACATTAATTGCGGGGAATAATAGTGTGTTTTCTTCCATCATTTGGTATAATCTATGAACTCCAGTTGTTGTCTCCTCGCTGACACCTTTTATGCTTTTCGCAATCTTATGCCATCTGTTTGGAAATAATTTTATATCTTCCAAAATTGTCTGTTGCATTACTTTTTTTTCTTCATTATCCGTCGTGATTTTCGGGATTTTGCCGGTCTTTTTGTATTCTTCTTCTAATCTATATCCTTCGTGAACGAGTAGAGTTGCATCACCACCATCATCAACAATCATATTAGGACCTTCATCATCACCAAATAAAAGTGCCTGTTTTGTTGACCACCAATATTCTTCTAATGTTTCGCCTTTCCATGCAAATACAGGAATTCCTTTATTTGCAATATATGCAGCAGCATGATCTTGTGTAGAATAAATATTACAACTCGCCCATCTCACATCAGCACCAAGTTCAATTAATGTATCAATTAACATCGCAGTTTGAATTGTCATGTGCAAACTACCTGTGATTTTTGCACCTTTTAATGGCTTGCTTTTTCCATATTTTTCTCTTGCAGACATTAATCCCGGCATTTCTGTTTTTGCAATTTCAATCTCTTTTTTACCATATTCGGCTAATGTAATATCTGCAATTTTAAATTTTAATTTTGGTTCCATATTTTTTATTTCCCTTTAATTCTATTGTAATCATCTTCATATCTAATAATATCATCTTCACCAAAATATTCACCCGTTTGAATTTCGATTATTTCAGCATTCTCTTCTCCAATATTTTCAATTCTGTGTTTGTTTCCAACAGGAATATATATATAATCGTTATTAGAATATTCTCTTACATTTTCACCATTTGTAATTTTCACTTCTCCAACGACAACTATCCAATGTTCATTTCTTTTCTCATGTGATTGTAAAGATAATCTTTGTTTTGGATAAACAACAATTCTTTTGACTTTATAATTTGTATCATCTATTAATATCTCAAAAGTTCCCCATTGTCTCTCTTCTTTATAATTCATAATAATTCACTTCTTAATTCGTTCTACCTAAATAATATTCTATCATTACTGCTGTTTGTATAATTGCCATTAATCCCTTGAATCCGTTTAGAAACTCTCCCATTTTTTTTCCAAATTTAGGTGGAATTATTATGGTATCACCTCTCCTAATCTCCGGTAAAAGTGCCTTATCACCTGTCTCAAAGTATTTCTCCAAATTCACATAAATCAATATACTTTTTTCACCTTTTTCCAATTTTGTTCTCAACACTCTAACATCTGTTAACTTTGCACTCATAGTTGGACCACCTGCTAAAGATAGTGCCGCCATCATATCTTGTCCTAATGGAAAATCGTAAATTCCGGGTCTCACCACCTCTCCCCATATTTTCACAGGATAAGTTATCTCATTACTGCCATATCTTGACTTCATGTCTTGCGCTAACAAATAACTACTTAACAAAATCAATATCAAAAATATTATGATTTTTTTCATCTAATTCTCCCTTATTTTGAATTGCACCCAATCAGTTTCTGCACCCTCTGTTTCTGGCATATTATTACCTGTTGGTGTAATTGCTTTTACTTTCCATTTATAAAATTGCCCCGGGGTTAGTGAATCTATTACACTACTGCCATCTATATTATAAACTACCGTTTGTGCCGACCCATCATATTGTTCTCTCGCAACTGAATAACACCATATTGAATCATTATTCATATCAGCAACCTTAATGATAAATCTACTAATTCCATAAAAAATATCATCAGAATATCTAAACCTCATGCCCGGAACAGAGTAAGCATCTGAACACAAAATACTTTCAAAATCAGGACAATAAATACTAGGTTTTGCCGACAATTGATATGAAACAGTATCAGAATGCTCACTTTCATTATCAGATTGATTAAAAGCTGTTAAATAATAAAAATATTTTATTTTCAGTGATACATCGTAATCTATATATTCTGTTGCTGTAGCAATTGGACTTACAAAATTTACAGACGCTGTATGAATTTTTGAAAAATCTAATTCCTGATTACTACTCGTATCTGCAGCTCTATAAATTTTATAACCGGCTAAATCCTCTTCCGAATTCGCCTCCCATTGAATAGATATTGCATCAGTGCTTCCTACTGGATTAATACCTGTTTCATAAAAATTCCCTGGTTTGGATTTTTCTACAATTTGCGGAGCTAAAGGTGCATCAGGATTTTCAATATCAGTACATTGAAATGCAATAATAAAAAATGATATTAATACAAATAATAATTTATTTATTTTCATTTCTATTCCTCCCCAACATAGTTAAAGAAATTCTATGCACTGTTTCTATCGAATGATTTTCTAATGAATAATCTATTTTAAAATGATATTTGTTTAAGGGTAACAATAGACCAAAACCAATATTATAATTTAACAGGTCTTTCCCAAATCTTAAATCCAATATATCTTTAAATCTCCACTGAAAACCATATTTATAGTTACTTTCATATTTTGACTTTTCGTTTTCAAATAAAATTAATAACTCACTATCAAGAATCCTAACCGGTTGTTGCAATGCAATTCCTGAAAATAATTTCATTTTTGCCATATCGACATGCCCGTTTGTCCATATTATTGGTGTCTGATATACATTTTCTAAATTTAATCCTAAAATAATATTACCCATTTTGGGCATTGAAAATATTTCCCTTCCCGGAATAATAAATTTTGTTCCTATATCAACTCCAGCACCTTTTGCCTCGCCTTCTCCATGATATAAAGATTTAGATAATAATTTGATATTAATTCCAAGCGGATTCTCAATCTTAAATTTATCATAAGCCCAACCGACATTAACGATATGAGTAAAATTTCTTGCAAGCGTCAAATGAATTACATCTTCAGTATCAGAAAAAATATCCCCTACTCCCAAATGTGTTCGCACATATTCTCTTCTTTCTAACAGTTCCAAATCAAAAATATTTTCTCTCTCCACCAAATTGTTTATTGCAACTCTATTCCAAGTAGCACCTATTGAATATTTATTACCATATTGAAACATCATTCCAGTACCATGCTGATAACCCATTCCAAACAAGTTATTATATTGCATAAAAAATTCTGTTCTTTTCACCTCTGCCAATCCCGCAGGATTTACTAATACAGATTGAATACCCTTAATTTGAGTTACGCCATTATTACCAATTCCAATCATAGATGCCGGCCTGCTTGCATGAATAAACGCATCACCATAATCACCAGCAAATATGTTAATTGATTGAATAAGTATTATTAAAATTATTTTTCTCATCTTAATTTCACTATTTTCCCATGTGTTTTCTTAACACTATTATTTATAATTCCTTTGATTTCGTAAAAATATACACCATTTGCTACAAAATTATTATATCTATCTCGCCCGTTCCAAGTAATTTCATGATACCCAATATTATTTATTAAAATATCTGTTTCAGAATTATATTGATTAATTGTAAAAATTTTCTTACCTGATATTGTATAAATATTAATTTCTAATTCTTCAAACTGTTCAGTTAATTCATAAATTAACATCGTTCTTATTGAAAATGGATTAGGATAATTTCCATAATCAATTATTTTTGCATCAGTAATGTATTTAATTTGATATCTATCCGAATAAGTTTCATTTCCAACTATATCTGATGCCATAATTTGCAAAGTATGATTTCCTTTTTCTAACTCTAAGTTAAAACTTAATCCCAATTCCTTGATATTTTCACCTTGCAAAACACTTACATTTGTTTGAGAAATCTCTTCATCATCTATTAATATTTTCCAATAATCATTTAGAGGGTTTACTCCATTATTATCAGTGATAAATGCTGTGCCTCGAGAATTATTACTAACATAACTATCGGTCAATAATTTTCTACCATTAATATTTATTTCTATTTTTGGAGCAATATTATCATCTGATTCAGCAAAGATATAATACCCGGCTTTATCAATATCAAAATATTGATCACCACTATTATTAGATATTTTTTGGCAATAAAATTTATTAGAATCTAATGAAATCCAAGAGATAAAATTCGTTGTATCGACAGATATATTATTCTTATCTAATTTTATCTGTAGGTCAATTTTATCCTCTGTCACTATTTTTAACGCATGAGAATTAGTCAAATTGGCATTAAAGTTACTTAAATCAAAATTAACATTTTCTGGTTTGATATATATTTTATATTCATCTTCTATAGGTGTTATTTTCACAGAATTAAAAATAGAATCTTCTAAATTAAATTCTAAAGAACTATTTTCATTTATCCAATAGTTTTCAACTGCAAATGTATCAACATTATTTAAAGTATCAGTTTCTTCAATATTTGTTAAAGATCTAATTTTTATTTCAATTTCATTACT
>JAYEHX010000211.1:21179-24270 GCA_034659735.1 Fidelibacterota bacterium
GAAGCTTCGATATCTGTCGGTATTTTTATGCTATGCTCAATATTGGAACCATTATATACAACATCTATGTTATGGAATAATGGCATTTTACAATCGATTGGCAAGTAGTACCCATTAGTATTGGTAGGATACATTACCGTTGAATCATAAGTAACATTATAAGAACCAAATAAAGCAGTTTCTTGTGGTAATGAAAATTTTAAAGAATCCCCAGAATTAATCATCTTATTTGATAAAGTTAATTCAAGCGGGGTATAATCAATTGGTAATTTTAATGATGGATCACCAAGAAGATTAAATTGATAAACCATTGTTTTTTTGTACGGAGTCCAATTAGTAGTAAAATAATTAAGCTTTCCATATTGAATAGATTTTCCTATATCCATTTGTTGCTCAAATAATTTTTGATAAACATTTTGTATAAGCCAATAATCATTATTAACAAAGCCAAACCCTGACGCTCCAAAAAAAGTCACACTTCCACCTTCAACTCTCATAAGTGCTTCGCCAATAGAACTCTCAGTATTAAATGTCGTTGAATAACAAGTTAGTGAATTAACAACAGTAGGCATCAATTTATTTGTTAAATCTTTTGCTTCTTCATTTAAAAAAATATTTCCATCATTCCAAACAGCTCCACCCCCGTGTCCAAAAAAATTCAATAAAACTTTACCCTCATTAAATGCATTTGCTATATCGTTTGGTTGTACTTCAAATAAAACTGATTCCGCAGAATTCTTTACATAAAATCTATCTACTGACATAAATTCAGGTATCAAATCGTTTATAACATCTTCTGTTTGACCCTTAAAAAATGATTCAAAACCAGCAATCATCACTGCATTATTTAACCAATCACTAATATTAGTAACTTCATCAAAAGCAATTGTTTTGTCAATCATATTATTTAAATGCTCTTTATTACGAATTGGCCATCTTCCTATAGAGTATTCTTGAAAATAATCATCATCAATATCAGCATACCAAATATCAGTAAGTACTGCTCCTTTTGTTGTCTTTGCTTGAAAAAATATTGTAGGTATATACCAATTTTTATACTCTTCGATTTTACCATTTGTAGTCACATCACCAACTAATAAAACATATTCAGGTTGGATTGACCAGTCGTAATATACATCTCTTAAAAAATTCTTAATAGCAAAAGGTGTCATATTTGAAGTTGCATATTCATCATAAATTTGATTGATATTATAAACAACGGGTATAAAACCTTTTCTCTGTTTTAATTCAACAAATCTTTCTAATTCTTCAAAATATTCTAAATTGGAAATAATTATATAATCTCCTTCATTATGAGTATATCCTAATTCCTCCTCATCAAAATCTATATATTGTAAACTGTCAATGCTTTTAATTCCATCACCTGATACAGCGTAATAGTTTTCATCACCGGTAATAATACTATCTTGAAAAATAATTGAGTATTTATTAGAATTGTTATCTTTAAAAACAGTTAAATCTCTCATCCACCATAAACCATCTTTAATAACCATTACATCTTTAAGTGTTGAATATTCCTTTAGTTCAAATAAATAATTCCCCTTTTTATATCCTTTCGGAGCACTAAATTCTATAACATCATCAGTTGCAATAAGTTCTTTTTCATATACGAGTTCAAACCAATCTAAAAATACCTCATTTACATCTGAATCTTCACCACTTAACTCAATTCTTAATGTATTCTCTCCTTCATTAAGATATGATTGATAAAATTCAGTATCTTTAATCTTTATCACTTTAGGATATTGATCGTGCCATGTCATATCATCAATAATACTATAACCATTTATTGCAATATCTACTATATGCTCTCCTGCACCTCCATAAGAATTTCCTTGTAATCTGATTGCAAATTCAATTGTATTTGGTGTTTTTGCTACATGCTCAATATTAAAATTAAAATACCCTGTTTTTCCAGCTTTTATTTCAGGACTCATAAACCAATGTTCAGAAATATAAGTAAGCTCATCAACATCTGTTTCCATATGTCCCAATTCATCCCAGAGTTCATTTCTCTCAAAATGATATGTATATTGACTAGCCGAATTGTAATCCGCAGGAAGCATGTCCGGTTCACCTATTACAGCACCTGATCTTTCAACCAATCTTTTTCCTACTTTGTCAGTTTCCCATTCTATATGAATCGCTTCGTAGGATGTAAACGGATTGTATTTATAATCACCATAAGGATTGGATAATGAATCAATTAAAAAATATATCGCATCTTCTTTTAACATCTCTTTTGAATCTAATGAATTTGTCTGCACTCTAATTGGAATCTCTTCTCCCCATCTGTATAATTTCAGATATCTAACATCTATATCCGATAAATCTGCACCTGCTTTTTCCAATTCTTTTCCCGTGATTTTATATAATCCGGGTTCATCAACAAATAAATTGATATATTTATTTGGAAGTTCTTCTCTTAAACTTTGGCTTTTTTTCAAACTTCTAATTTTTCTTTTTCCATCAAATTGTGTTATCGATTTTGAATATGAATTAAGTGTAAACTTTGCTGATTTTAATACTTTAATTTCATTTTTAGATAGTGGAATAATTGGGAATATCTGCAACACACTTCCACCTTGCGGAATAGACGAAATGTTAATAAAATCCATATTTCTAATATGCAATTTATCGTCAGCAGTAGAATCATCAGATACCTTTTGCAAATTATAATTTAGTGAATAATTTTTAATGTCCTTTGAAATGTAATTTAAAGATAAATCCCCTACCTCATTTTCTAAAACCAATGTGTATGAAATTAACATTGCATCATTGACAACCGACCTTAAAAAACCATCAGATATTTCTATCTGTTTGCCATTTTTTATAAACGAATTTATCTCTTCATCAGTGAATTTTATCTCAAAAGTATATTCGTTATTTTTTTGTTCGACATTCCAATCTAAACCAAACAATTCAATTGAAATTATCAAACTCATTAATATAAAACTTATTTTTTTAATCATTTCTCCCAGCCAAATATTTTGTCAATTCTGTCCTTAATGTCGATTCATCTAATCCTCGAGTGATTATTCCATTCAATGCAACCGAAACCTTATTTGTT
>JAYEHX010000212.1:0-7078 GCA_034659735.1 Fidelibacterota bacterium
TAATTTTACATCAGGATTTTTATTAAATTTTCCATTTTTTTGGCAGAATAAATACCAATATTTTTTCCCTGCTATAAAGAAATCTTTTTTTCCATCACTGTTATAATCATCAATATAAATATTTCTAATCTCATCATTTTTATCAATTTTTATCTGTTCTTTAAGAAATAAATCTTTAGCATTAATCATAGAAATACTCATAATAATAAATATCAAAATAATTACTGGTTTAGTTTTAATCATGAATTCTCCTTTGTTGTATTTAGGAAAAAATCTTCAAGTGAATTGTAATTATTCTCGTTTATTAATTTTTTTGTGTCTCCGATTTTTATTATTTCCCCATTATTAATAACCGCAACTTTATTGCAAACCAGCTCTATCTCATTCAACAAATGACTCGAAAGCAAAATCGTCTTTCCTTCTGAATTTAATCTTTTCAAAGTTGCTCTAAAATCCTTTCTGCCACCGGGATCAAGACCATTTGTGGGCTCATCTAAAATCAGTAACTCAGGATTGCCGAGTAGTGCTGTGGCAAGTCCAAATCTCTGCATCATTCCTTGAGAATATGCACCTAATTTTTTATTTTTCTGTTTTTCTAATCCGACAGATTCAATTAAATCATCAACACTTGTTTCATCTATATTTTCTAATTTACATAAATATTTGATACACTCTGTCGCTGTCATATTCGGAAAGAAATATGGAAATTCAGGCAAATATCCAAAATGTTTACTTACAGTTTCATGATTGTTATTAATACTAATATCGTTTATTAAAATACTTCCTGAATCTGCTTTAACCAAACCAACTAATATTTTAATTAAGGTTGACTTCCCCGCCCCATTATATCCAAGCAATCCAAAAATATCTTGTTTTTCTATATTCAAATCAATGCCATTCAATGCAAGAACGGTCTTATACTGTTTTGTTAGATTTTTTATTTTAATCATATTCATATAATAATTATTATTTTTGTAAGTTCCAATAAATAATATATTTTTATGGTCCGAAAATTATTACAAGTATCCAAAACGAAATTGTAATAAAACCAAGTGCTATTCCAATAATTGCAAGTGCTTTTCGTTTATTTAATCTTTTCAAAGCAACTATTCCTAATATAATTCCAATCAAACTCGTAATACCAAATAAAATTATACCCGAGAAACTGAGAATCATAGAGCTCATTGCTAACTTTTGTGACTCATTATCCTGCTTACATTCTGACAAATAATTTTTCAATAAACCGTAAATTGTAATTACAATTATACCTATTGAAGTTCCTATTACAACAGCCCATATTTCATTCATTTTTTTCTCATAATCTTAATTTTCATCAAGCAATTCTACACCATTTCCTGAAACATCAGAATAACAAACCTTACCTTTTTCAATTCTTACACCTGTCGCAATATCTTTCGCAAGAAGAAGTGGGCCGTCCATATCAACATAATCAAGCAGTGGCAAAAGTTGTGCAATTCCTGAAATTCCAACAGTAGATTCTGTCATACAACCTACCATAACTTTCATATTTAATGTTCTCGCTTTTCGTATCATTCGCATCGCCGGAGTTAATCCACCGCATTTCACAACCTTGATATTCACACCATGAAAATACTTAAAACACCTCTCAACATCACCCTCTTTTATAACACTTTCATCAGCGATCACAGGTAATTCACTTTTTTCATAAACTTTTTTCATTCCGCTCCAATCATCAGCCGGCAAAGGTTGTTCGATAAATTCTACACCCAATTTTTTTAGTTCTTTTGAATATTCTATTGTCTGCTCCGCATTCCAAGCACAATTTGCATCTATTCTTAATGTTGCATCAGTATGTTTCCTCAACTCTGTCATTATTTCAATATCATGCTCAGTTCCAAGCTTAATTTTAAAAATCGGCCAATCTGAAAATTCTTCCATTTTTTTAACCATTATGTCAATTTCATCAATTCCAATAGTATAGTCCGTGACAATATTATTTTTTATATTGAAATTCAGCAATTCGTAAGTCGGTTTTTTATGAATTTTTCCCCATAGATCATACATCGCCATATCAAGAGCATTCTGTGCGAAAGGATTATGATTCAATTCTTCAGAAAATTCTTTCCATACATCTTGTGGTTTTTGAATTCGTAAATCAATATTTTCTAATTTTGTTTCCAATTTTTTTAAATCTTCAAAAATATCCTCAATTGTGGATTTGTAATATTTATGATTTGCAACACACTCTCCAAAACCATGAATATCATTATCAATCAATTCAACAATAACAGTTTTCTGAACAGTTCTTGTCTCTCGAGATATACCGAATTTATATTTTAATGGTAAATCATATTGGTGTAATTTTAATTTCATTTTCACTTCCCTCTTCTTTTTTTATTTGAATTAATTCCCCATTTTTGTTCGTCCATAATTTCTATAATTACTTTTCGTTTTCCTTCAATTGTCATTTTATTAAAATCATTTTTTTCATCTATTCCAACAATTGTTCCAAAAAGAGTTCCAACTCCACCGCCACCGAGTATTGCAACACTAATTGCGAAAGGAACTTCTAATGCATAAAATATTCCATCAAAACCTGAATGAGATGTGTTTTTGGTAGATGTTAATCCCAAAACGGCACCAATTCCGCCTCCTATTAAAAAACCAGCTCCGGCTTTAGATTTTTTTATTTTTTTTTTATACTCTATAGAATTTATTGAAACTGGATATTGTGCTTTAAAGATTTTTAAAAACAATGTATCATTTTCAATTTTTTCAAAATAAACTCCATTATATATCGGTTCATTTTTTAGCTTAATTGCTATTACCGGATTTTTTGCATAAGTAAATTGAGTTGATATTATAACAATTAATAGAATATAAAGTATTTTTTTCATAACTTCTCCTAATTCTCTTTGCTTTAATATAAACAAATTACGAAATACTTACAAATAAAAAAAAGACGGCAAAAAACCGTCTTTAATTTAAAAACAATTTAAGTTTTACTTATTTTGTTTCTTCAGCTTCTACTTCTGCTTCAACTTCTTCAACTTCTTCTACTTCTTCAGTTTCAACTTCTTCTGCAGGTGCATCTGCATTAGCATCATCAACTACTTCTTCAACTTCGTCAACAACTTTTTCTGCTTTCTTTTGGCAACCTAAGAATAAACTTAAACTGAACACAACAACCAACAAAATTATTACTAATTTTTTCATCGTTTTTCTCCTCTTTTCTTTTTAAGGTTTCTACTACTTCCAAAAGATATGAATATCTTTTACCTATTGCAAGAAAAATGTGATGAATATCATATTATTTAGCTCAATTTTTACAGTTTTTACCTAATATTCATTAAAATAACATTGGTTTATTCAAAAAAACAATAAAAGTAAGTAATGAATAGAGTTTATTTAAAATGCGAAACTTCCTTTCCGTCCCAAATTGCATAACTTTTATGACTTATCCAATCGCCGAGAATTATCGCATATTTGTTATTTTTAATTTTAATTTTCGGCAAATGTATGTGTCCCATCATAGCAATATCAAATCCATCACTATTTTTCATCTCTAAATATTCTATCATTTCATAAATATCATTTTCATCAATTAAAGAATTATTATATCTTTTTCTAATATTACTTACCTTTTCACCCAATTTGTATATCAGAAAAATCGGTAAAATTTTAAACATTGTAATCATGAATTTTGACCTTAGGACTTTTTTGAAAATTCTATATTTTCCATCTCTTTTTAATAATCCATCTCCATGCATAAGTAAAATCTTCTTATTTTTATAATTAAATTCTATCGAATCCGGATAAAAAATTACTCCAACTTTTTTTGTCAATATTCCTTTTATCCAATAATCATGATTTCCTGCAATATAATGAATTTCCACACCGGATTTTTTTATTTTTTCTAAATATTCTACAATTATTTTTAAATTCGGATGAATATATTTTCTACAATCAAACCAAAAATCAAAAAAATCGCCAAGTATAAAAAGTGTTCCTTGCTCCTCAATAATTTTATCAAAAAGTGGAAATATTTTTTTTCTTTTTTTAATTTCATGTTCTGAAAGAATTGTGGAAAAATGAGTATCGGAAATAAAATAAAATGGTAATTTTAAATTATTATTATTCTCTAATGATAATTTATTTTTATTTATTTTCATTATTATTTATATCTATTTTCAATCCTAATTCTTTGAGTTGTTCATCATCAATTGTATCAGGTGATCCTACCATTAGTGATTGTGCCGTTGTAGTTTTAGGAAATGCGATAACATCACGAATTGTATCTTCTCCGGTAAGAATTGAAATTAATCTGTCAAATCCAAATGCAATTCCGCCATGTGGAGGCGCACCAAATTCAAATGCTTTCAAAAGAAATCCAAATTTTTTCTGTGCCTCTTCATCGGAAATCTTTAGTGCTTTAAAAACTCGGTTCTGTTTCTCTTGTGAATGAATACGAATACTTCCACCACCAATTTCTTGACCGTTTACAACAACATCATAAGCACGAGATTTTACTCTTCCAGGATCGCTTTCTAAGAATTCCCAATCTTCATCATTTGGAGAGGTGAATGGATGATGCATCGATTGATATCTGTCGTCATCTTCGTTATATTCAAATAGTGGAAAATCTGTCACCCAAATAGCAGAAACCTGATCTCTCGTATAAAGTTTCATTGTCTTCCCAAGATATTTTCTAATGCTTCCAAGAACTGTTAGTGAAACTTTCCATTTATCAGCCATAAAAAATACAATATCATTATCATTTAAATTCAATTTTTCAATCAGAATTTTGCCGGATTTTTCGTTTATGAATTTTGCGATTCCCGACTGAAATTCATTGTTTTTGTATTTCACATAAGCAAGACCTTTTGCTCCATATCGCTTCGCCAAATCTGTCAATTCATCAATTTTTTTTCTTGAAAATTCTGCTCCATTCTCAACTTTTAATGCTCTTACAACTCCTTTATTCTCTGTTGCAGTTTGGAAAATTTTGAAATCGGTTGCTTTTGCAAATTCTTCAACATTCTCTATTGTCATTTCAAATCTCGTATCCGGACTATCATTTCCATATTTTTCCATCGCTTCATCATAAGTAATTTGTGGAATAGGAAGCGATAATTCCTTGTTAATTGTCGATTTAAAAATATGTGTTAACATCTTTTCTGATATATCTATAATATCACTTTCATCTATAAACGACATTTCCATATCAATTTGTGTAAATTCAGGTTGGCGATCGGCTCTCAAATCTTCATCACGAAAACATTTAACAATTTGGAAATATTTATCAAAACCAGATACCATTAAAAGTTGTTTGAATGTTTGTGGAGATTGTGGAAGTGCGTAAAATTTACCAAGATTTACACGACTCGGAACTACAAAATCTCTCGCTCCTTCCGGTGTAGATTTAATGAAAAAAGGTGTCTCAATTTCCATAAATTTATTGCCACTTAAAAATTGTCTTGTTGCCTGTGAAGCTTTGTGTCTAATTAAAATATTTCTCTGCAATTGCTCTGTTCTTAAATCCAAATATCTATACTTTAATCTTAAAATTTCACTTCCGGTCTCTCTTTTTTTGATTTCAAAAGGTGTTGGTTTTGACTTATTCAGCATTTCAAAATCTTTAACAATCACTTCAATTTCACCGGTTGGCATCTTATTATTTATCGCATCTTCCGGTCTCATCTGAACTTCACCTTCTACTGCAATAACATCTTCCATATTAAGTTGTTTTACGACTTTCAAAATTTCATCAGATAAATCATTATCAAATCTTACCTGCATCAATCCATATCTGTCTCGCAAATCAACAAATGTAATTCCACCAAGATCTCGCCTTGTATTTATCCAACCATTGAGTTTTACGATTTCTCCAATGTTACTTTTATTTAATTCTCCGCACAATTGATTTCTTTTTATTTTCATAACTCTCCATTTTTTTATGACAAAATATAATAAATACAATTTACATATCATATTGTTTTTTAAAAAAATAATAGTCAAATTTAACAAATATCGCCAATAATTATTGAAATTATTGAGTATAAATCCCAAATTAATTATTTTTTTTTCAACAATAATTACGACTAACTAACTCGAGGACGAGATGAATTCAATGAAAAGTGGGAAATAATAAAAAAATACATTTATTTCTTGCATATTTGTGAGGGATTGTGTAAGTTTGTAGGAGGTTGTGGGAGATTATCCCAAATCACAAGAAATATTTGAGAGAGGAATGAATGATAATAGATTTTATTGGGCAATTTCAATACAATGTTGATTCAAAGAATAGAGTAAATATTCCATCACGGTTTAGAAAAATTTTAACTGAAGCAGGAGTAGAAAATTTAGTTATTGCCAAGGGAATTGATGAACGATGTATTGTAATCTATCCCGAACCACAGTGGGAAAATATGATGCATAAATTAAATGAATCTCTCTCTTCGTTAAAACAAACACACAAAAAGTTCTTGAGACAAATTACAAGATTCGCTTCAAGATGTCCGATAGATAGTGCCGGCAGAATTACTTTAACAAACGATCTTATGAATTATTCTGAAATTCTAAAAGAAGTTATAATCGTTGGGACATTAAATAAAATTGAAATTTGGAATCCTGATATTTTAGAAAATTATGAAAATGAGAGTCCGCTATCAAAAGAAGATTTTAACTCTTTGGCAAACGATGTGTTGATTTGATGTTTGATAGTAGAAACTCTAAAACAAAATAATAATTGAATATTTTGGAGAAGAATGAAAGCTGATATAAAACATATTCCGGTATTACTCGATGAATCGATTGAATATCTGATTACTGACACTTCCGGAATTTATGTTGACGCAACTCTTGGTCTTGGCGGACATTCAAAAAAAATATTAGAAAATATTGACGGCAATGGAAAGGTATTTGGATTTGAAGTTGATCCAAAAGCGACTGCAAAAAGCTCAGAACTACTTTCAAATTCAAGCCGGTTTAAAATTATAGAAAATAATTTCGATAAGATAAAGGTAGAACTTTATGGATTGGGAATTTATGAGATAGATGGAATATTATATGATCTTGGAACTTCAAATTTGGAACT
>JAYEHX010000213.1:0-7054 GCA_034659735.1 Fidelibacterota bacterium
TCAATGGTAAAGAGTAAAAATAAATGGTTGTTTTTCTCATTACATCCTTCACATATCATTATCTATTCATTCTTTATTGTTATTCTTATCGGAACATTTTTATTGAAATTACCCAAAATGACAAATGAATATTTGCAATGGTCCGATGCTATTTTTATCTCTACTTCTGCTGTATGTGTGACAGGATTGACTCCATTGATAGTTTCAGAAACATTCACAATATCCGGTCAAGTAATTATTTTTTTACTTTTCCAAATAGGTGGATTGGGAATTATTACACTTACCAGTTTTATTATGCTCTTAGCACAAAAAAAGATTCGACTCAAAGAACAAATTCTCATAGGTGAAATGTTAAATGACGACAATATGATGAATCTGTCAAAAATGGTAAAAACCATAATAAAATTAACTTTTACGATAGAACTTATCGGAGCTGTAATTTTATATTTATCATGGGGAAATTTTAATTTTTCCACAAAACATAAAATGTTTTCTGCTATATTTCACAGTGTTAGTGCATACTGTAATGCAGGATTTAGTAATTTCCGTTACGGATTAGAAACATATAACCTATCAACACATATCCCGACATTAATTACAATAATGGTTTTAATTATAATTGGTGGATTGGGTTTCTACACCTTGCAGAATATACTTAATTCAAGATTAAAAAAAAGAAAATTGACATTGCAAACAAAAATTATTTTGATTTCATCAGCTTCATTAATTTTATTTGGTGCAATAATAATTCTAATGATACAATGGAATCAATGGAGTGATTTATCTTTTGGATATAAAATAATAAATGCTTTGTTTGCTAGTGTTACAAGTAGAACTGCGGGATTTTCAAATATAGACATGGGAAATGTTATGATTCCCGGAGCAATGATAATCATCGTATTAATGTATATCGGAGGAGCCCCAAATTCAACAGCCGGAGGAATCAAAATTACAACCGTAACAACTCTGTTTTTTTCAATAAAATCATATATTCAAGGGAAAAAAAATGTCGAAATTGGTTGGCATACAATCGGCGACACGACCATCCGTAGAGCAATTCTAATCTTTATATTTTCAATTATATTGACTTTTACGGCTCTATTATTATTAAATATTCTCAATGATTTACCATTTTTTGATCTGTTATTTGAAACGATTTCTGCATTTGGTACTGTGGGTTTATCGAGAGGAATTACTTCAGGTCTCTCTGCATTTAGTAAAATTATTCTTGTGATTGTAATGTTCGCGGGCAGAGTTGGTATTTTTACAATCGCACTTGCAATAGTAAAAGATATGACAAATGAAAATGCAAAATATAAATTTCCGGAATTAAATATTATGGTAGGATAGATAAAAAAGGGGAAAACAATGAGTGAATATAAAAAATTTGTAATAATTGGTATGGGTGCTTTTGGGAAAGCTATTGCCAGAACACTTAAAGATTTGAATGCTGACATAACAATAATTGATAAAAAACTTTCGATTATAGAAGATTTAAAAAAAGAAGGATTTGAACATGCAGTTCAGTTAGATTCTACAAACGAAGATGCCCTTTCCCAATTTGTCACTGCCGATGATTTAGTCGTTTTATCCATGGGAAAATCTTTTGAAGACAACATTCTTAGTATTGGAATACTTATGAAATTTGGTGTTACAAAAATATACACGAGAGCAATAAAAGAAATTCAAATGAAAATATTTGATAAAATGGATGTTGTGGAAACACTCTTTCCGGAGAAACAACACGGACAGGAAACAGCTATAAAATTATTTTACGATGGCATACAATTTGTAAAAGAATTTGCTCCGGGAATATATTTGGGCGAATTTAAAATTCCAAAAAAATATTGTAATAAAACAATAATTGAACTTGCTATCAGACAAAAATATGATATTAACATTATTGCATTAAAAGAGAGTAACGAATCTGATGGAACAATCAAGACAATTTATTCAACAAATTTTGGAAATGTTTTATTAAAAGAAAATGATACTCTAATTGCTGTTGGTACTAAAAAATCCATCTCTTCTTTTTTAGAAAATGAGGGTTAAAATTTAATAATCAAAATCTATCAATTCAGGCAGTTTCGTAATATCTTCTATCATATATTTGGGTTTAAATTTCTTAATAAAAAAGGTTTTAATACTTCCACTACTAATTCCAACGGTCTTCATATTTAATAAACTTCCGGCTTTTATATCGGATCTGCTATCGCCAATTAACCAACTTTTTTCCTGATTAAAATATTGAGAATTCTTAATTTTATTTTTCTTTTTAAAAGCAGGTCGAACTCCGGGTAATATCAAAATTATTTCAGAAAAGTATTTATTTAATTCTAATCTTTCAATCTGTTTCATTGCATTTTGTCTATTGCCCCGCTCAGAAATCAATACCAAATTATAACTATTTGATAAATTTTCCAAAGTTTCATATGTCTTTGGAAATGGAATATCGTGAGATAAGTAATTATCATCTTCAATTCGTTTCGACCACTCTTTTAGAATTTCTTTTTTAATTTTTTTATTTCCTGATTCATCTAAAATATCGCCAATTGAAAAACCATTTTTCTTCAATGCCCAAAAAGCTTCTCTTGATAAAATATTCTCAACATAATCTTCCATAATATCTTTATAAACAAAATATTGTCTCATATCTGTATTTAATAAAGTTCCATCCATAATAAAAAATAGTGTGATATCATTTCTTTTTTTATTTCCAAGATGGATTCCACACTCCTTCTTTTCAGCTGGTTCCCACCACCATCTTCCGGCTCTTGCATTTTCGCCTTCTTCGATTGATCTCGTGCAAGGTGCACATCCGATTGACGGAAACCCCTGATTATAAAGTTTATTAAATGGAACATCGTGTTTTTTTATGTATTCCAAAACCTCGTCTTCACTCCAATTCGCAAGTGGATTTATTTTTAACATTCCCTTATGGGCTTTGTCCTCTTCGAATATTTTCATTCCGGTTCGAGTGATAGATTGTTCTCTCCTCATTCCGGTTATCCAAGTTGAATACTTTCGCAATCCTCTTTTCAGTGGAATTACTTTTCGCAAATGGCAACACTCTTTTCTATTCGACAAATTATTTCTAAATGAATATATTCCCTTTGTTCGATATAATTTTTCTATCATTTGTGTTTCAGGAACAAATATCTCCAAATCCAAATCGTATCTATTCCTTGCGATTTCCATTAATTCATAGGACTCTTCATATAATCTGCCGGTATCAATTGTCAAAACCTTAAATGGAATTTTTAATTTACTTGCAATATCAATTATCACCATTCCCTCATTAGCAAATGATGAACTAATGACAATTTCATTTTTATATTTCTTCAATGCATACTTAATAATTTTTTTGCTCTCGGCATTTTGAAAATCTTTATTTAATTGTTCTATATTCATTTTCCCCCTCTTATAATGTGATAATATAATATTTCTTTTTCAAAAATAAAATAAAATCATTATATTTATTGCAATAAAATAAGAGGCGAAAATGATGAATAAAAATAACTTAAAGGAAAAAATGATTTACGGTTTCCAACAAATTGGAATAGGAACACCGGACAATCCAAAATCTTTCGAATGGTATAGAAAAAACTTGGGATTTGATATTTCTGTTTTTGAAGAATCCGCAGAAGCACCACTAATGACAAAATATACAGGTGGAAAAGTTCAATCCAGAAAAGCAACATTAGCACTAAATCTTAATGGTGGAAGTGGTTTTGAAATTTGGCAATTTACAAGTAGAAAATCCGAAAAAGCAAATTTTGATATACAATTAGGAGATTTAGGAATAAATATATGCAAAATAAAATCAAAAAATGTGAGTCAATCTTTTAGTGAATTATCAAATAAAAATGTAGAAATAATAAGCACCATTGAAACTGCACCAAACAAAAAGAAACATTTTTTTATTAAAGATCTTTTTGGTAATATTTTTCAAATTGTTGAAAGTGACGATTGGTTTTCAGATACTAAATTTTTGACAGGTGGTTTTTCAGGTGTAATTATTGGTGTTTCCGATATTGAAAAATCATTGAAATTATATTCTGATATCCTCGGTTTTAAAGAGATTGTATATGATAAATCAGGATATTTTGAGGACTTAAAAGAACTCTCATCTGGCAATAAAAAATTCCGTAGAATATTATTAAACAGCACATTTGATACCGGTGGATTTTCAAAATTATTTGGTGCAGGACAGATTGAACTTATTCAATCTTTGGAAAGGAAACCGGAAAAAATATTTAAAAACAGATTTTGGGGCGATCAGGGATTTATTCATCTATGTTTTGATGTCAAAGGAATGAATTTATTGAAAAAAGAATGTGCGGAAAAAGAATTTCCATTTACTGTAGATAGTGAAGGTGCATTCGAAATGGAGAATGCTTCCGGACATTTCACCTATATAGAAGATCCCGATGGAACTCTAATAGAATTTGTCGAAGCACATAAATTGCCAATTATAGAAAAATTTGGTTGGAATTTAAATTTAAATAAACGAAATCCTCATAAAACATTACCTAATTTTATTATTAAGGCATTGAAATTTAGTAGGATTAAAGATTGAGAAATTAAAATATAATCCGAAAACCGACAGAGTTAATTAAAAATTCAATAAGGAGATAAATTGAAAATATTCACTAAATATAAAAGTATAACAAATATTTCAATCACGATATTTATTTTATTTTTAATTTCTTTTTCGTGCCACGAACGAGATATAACAAATCCAATCGATGATAGATATGATTTAAAAAAACCTGAATTATTAGGTGCTTGGATAGATGGAAATAATAAAGTTAATCTATCGTGGTCAAATGAAGATGGGAATCCACAATATTTCGACATTTATAAGAAATATGGTGACAATGATTTTTTGATGATTGATAGTTTAAAAGGGGATCAATATTCATATCAATACACCGAAACCGATACGCACATTTTTTCCTATGTTATCAAGACAAATTGGTTTAAAAGATATTCAGATTTTTCAAATAAATTGGAAGTATTAACAAAAAATTATTTCATGAGATACTATAATATTGATGATGCAAAAGGAATAGACATTTTAGAAACTGATGAAGGAGCGTATATTATTCTAATTGGCATTATGACAAAAGTATCTTCTACTGATCATTGGGCTAATCCTGCTCATTTTATAATTATTAGAAAAACCGACAAATATGGAAATACAATGTGGAATACAAAAATTGAAGGTAATAGTATGTCCAATATTATTAAATATTTAGATGAAAGTTATTTGCTAATAGTTGATAATACATTAATAAAAATAGATGATGAAGGTAATATTTTATTGACTAAAGAACTTGAGAAACGAAATTATACAAAAATTAGAAAATACAACAATGAAATTTTTTATATTTATAGTTTAGTCAATAACACAATATGGATTACTAAAATTGATGAAATGGGAAACACAATTTGGGATAAAAGTTTTTTATCTGAAAGTATTGTTAGTGATGGAGACGGTGATATTGTCATTTCTTCAAATGAGGAAATATATTTTGGTGGGACAATTGATTGGGCTGATGATAAAATATTCAAATTATTAAAAATTGATGCAACTGGTGAAATTCTATTGAAAAAAAATATAAGTGGTCGAATACTTCCACCTTATCATAATGACACATATTGCAAATCAATTAAAATGATTGATAAAGAGATTGTCCTATTATTAACAATTGTAAATAGTTATGATACTTATAGTAGTGATGGTGGTAAAATATATTTGTCCAAATTAGATGAAAATGAAAAGACACAATGGATTCAAAAGGCTCTTAATAATGAAGGATATGGCGTTGATTTTTGCAAAACACAGGATAACGGATTTATCATAATTGTCAATTTTAAAGAATATAATTTTTTATTAATCAAAATGAATGATTTAGGTCAATTTCAATGGTATAAAGAAAGTATAGCAAGATCCGCAAAATCAATAATTAAATATTTAGATAATGGAGTTATTGTTATCGGACATAGCAATGACAAGGCATTTCTTTTACGAGTTGATCCTAATGGAGATTTTTAATGAAAAATAAAATGAAAAATATTTCAAAAAATTTATTAATATTATTAATAATAATTGTTGTCTTATTGCCAAATTTATATTCACAAAATAATACTATAAAATTCTATCAAGATAGTTTAAAAACTGATTTTGAGATAAAAAAGAAAAATAGTCGCAGGTGGTTATTGGGAACAATTGCAAATTTAGGTTTAACTACTGGATTTCATTTTCTTGGGAATAATTCTTACTCAAAATACGAAGAAGCCAAATCGCCAAGTGAAGTTGAAAAATATTGGGATCAAACGATGAATTATGATAAAGCATTTGATATTTCAGTCGGAACCGCTTCAGTAATGTTATTTCAATCAATCAGAGCCAAAGTAAAAAATCAATCTATACAATCAGAAATGGAAAAAATTCCACTACAATATATTTCAACAGTATCAGAAAAGAAAAATTTAGTATGCAGTTCAAGTATAATAGATGATGATTCAAATTTAATTCTTTTATGTAATGAGAAAAAACTTGAGAGAAAGTCATTTAATAGACAGAAAAATGATAATAGTATTTTTCTTTATAAAGTAAATATGGAAGGACAAATTAAATGGAAACATCATTACAATACGAAAAATTATGAATTTGGCAACTCTATCATTAAAACTATGGACAGCGGATTTTTAATCGCTGGTATCAGTAGGTTTACTCCAATTGATAATTTTAATGTCTTATTAATAAAAAATGATTCTGTTGGAAATATTGAATGGCAAAAAACATTTGAAATTACAGGCCAAAGTGAGATTATGTTTGTTGAACAGTCAAATGATAGTGTATATAATATTATTGGAAAATCAACAACATCTTATAGAGTTATCCATTGGTTTTTGAAAATTGATAGTAATGGGGAAATATTGAATAAAACAGAATTTTTAGTAAATAATATATTTTTTGATTATTCAATAATTCCTATGAAAAATGGATATATTATTGGTGGAAGTTATCGTATAAAAGATCGAA
>JAYEHX010000214.1:0-3614 GCA_034659735.1 Fidelibacterota bacterium
TAAAATTCCTACATATATTTTAATTGGTGATTATTACAAACTGAAGTATGAGCAGGTTAAAAAAGATGAATGGAATAAGCAAGTGGCACTGAAAGCTACACAAAAAAAAGAAGAAAAGGGTGGTGGATCGTTAGAAATAATTGGTGCCGATATTGCAGGACAGCGGGTATCGCTTAGAGTGAATGGAAATATTTCCATATCAGGAAAATATAATAATCAATCGCAAGACACGAGATATACTTCCGCACAAGATGAAGCAAGGTCTAATAATTTTATTCTTGATCAGACACAGAGTTTTAATATTGAAGGACGAATTGGTGATAGAATTAGTATGAAAGTTCATCAAGATAGTGAAAGTAATTTTGATTTTGAAGACCAATTAAAGATTTTTTATACAGGAAAAGAAGATGAGATTATTCAGCGAATAGATGCAGGAAATATTGGTTTATCTCTTCCTGCTACGAAATTTGTGAGTGGTAAAGCATCTAATAGTGGTCTTTATGGAATAAAAGCGTTAGCCAAACTTGGTCCAATCGATGTGACGACAATAGCATCTGTAGAAAAAGGGCAGAGCAAAGTAAAAACTTGGGGTGGCGGTAGTGAAGGAAGTAGTGTACAAATTTTTGATTATCAATATATGCAAGATACATATTTTTATCTTGATGAATTTTATTTAAATCAGATTTATCCCTTGAATGATAGAGAATTTGCTTTTGATTCTTATAAAATAATTACAGATATTAATGTATATATTTCTTGTATCGAGTCAGAGCAATCTGCATTTAACGCAACTGCTTTTGTTAATCCAAATTCTCCATCTGAATATGATTCGGAAAAAGAGATAAAATTTTTTAAAAAGTTAGAAGAGGGAAAAGATTACCAATTAAAAAAACAGATGGGAATATTAAAGATATTAACAAATATTCAAGATGAGAATGTAATTGCAATTGCATATAAAACAGATGATGGAAATATAGTTGGAGATTATGTAGAGAAGATGGATGAAATTCCCGAGAAATTAAAATTGATAAGACACAGTTCGCCCAAACCTGAAGATAAAACTTATGAATTAGAATTAAAAAATGTATATAATCTTGGTGCGAGGGGAATTAATCAAGAAGGATTTGATTTAAAAATATATTATGATAATGGAAATGTAAAGGAAGAGGGAAATGAAACATGGGCATCATATTTGCAATTATTCGGATTGGATATTAATGATGAAAATTTATCGGGAACTCCAGATGGAAAAATTGATATTTCTGAAAATACAAATGTAATTAATTTATTTGATGGGGAATTGTGGTTGCCGTTTACATATCCGTTTGAGGCAGAAGTGAATAAGAACAATAGTGTTGGTATCTATAACACAGAGTTGAATAAAGACACGACATTATCATCATCACTATTATACCATAGTAACAGATCAAATATGACACCTATAAAAAATGAGAGTAAATTTTTTATGGAAGTGACATATTCAAATAGAAGTGATTTTATACAATTAAATGATATGATGATAATAGAAGGTTCTGAAGAAATCACTATGAATGGTAATAAATTAACAAAAGGGGTTGATTATGAATTTGATTATTTTGCAGGATCAGTTCAATTAATTAGTTCAACTGCAAAAAATCCTAATGGTGAATTAAAAATCAAATATGATGCACAGCAATTATTTCAATTGGACAAAAAAACGATTGCAGGAATGAGAGCAGAATATAAATTTGGGACAAATTCTTTTTTGGGCGGAACTTTTATGTATTATAATAAAAGTTCATTGGATGATCAAGTTCGAATTGGAGAAGAGCCGTTCAAAAATTATATTTGGGATATTAATGGGCAGATTAGTTTTGATTTAGATTGGATGACTCGAGCGATTAATTTCTTGCCATTAATTGAAACTACAGCAAAGAGTTCAATAAAAATTGATGGTGAAGTTGCACAAATTATTCCAAATCCAAATACAATAAGTAATGAGAAAACCGGTGACCCTAATGGAGTTGCTAAGATAGATGATTTTGAAGGAGTAAAGAGAGTTACTTCAATGGGTATTATGTATAAAAGTTGGAAGAGATCTGCTAAACCAACTAATAATTTTTTTGATCATACTTATAGAGAGCGAGGATTTTTATACTGGTATAATCCATATAATAAAATAAAAGTGACAGATATATGGCCGAATAAAGAGACGGCAAACACACAAGATAATGGTATTAATATTTTGAATATAGTTTTGGATCCTGAAGTGAATGGAATTACCGGAGATGAGACGAGAGTAGATCCAAGACAAACATGGGGTGGAATAATTAAGCCATTATATTCAGGGGCATTTAATCAAACGCAAAGTAAATATATAGAAGTATGGGCAAAAGGTGAAACTGGAACAATCCAGATTGATATTGGACAGATTAGTGAAGATATTGATGGTGATTACATGTTAGATACCGAAGATGATACAAGTATTGTTGGTATGAAAAATGATATTATTGATGAAGAAGGAGATAGAACAGAAGATATTGGATTAAATGGATTAACAGATGAAGAAGAAATTGCACTTGGAATTGATCCACTAATTGATAATTTTATCGAAGATAAAAAGCATCCAAGTGATTATCTAACGGATTATCGTCATTACAATGGAACTGAAGGAAATAAAGATGAAACGGCACAATATCCGGATACAGAAGATTTAAACAGAAACTCAAGTTTGGAAACTGTAAATTCATATTTCACTTATGAGTTGAATTTGAGTTCAAATGAATGGATTGTTTCTGAAACTGAAGATGATGATGGAAAGAAGACAGGTTGGAAATTATACAGAATTCCATTGAATAAAGCAGTAGATTCTGTGGGAAATGCAGACCTTGTAGAGACCAGATTTATGCGATTATCTTTTGGAAATGTAATGGAACAAGACACAGTAAAACTCGCCTCAATAGCGATAGTAGGAAATGAGTGGCAAGAACTTGGAATTACGGACACAATATCCGATGTTTACAAAAAGAACGATGAGGTTTTTGCAATTACGGTTGTAAATACCGAAGAAAATTCAGAATATACTCCACCAGAAGGAGTTGAAGGAAAATTAGATAAAATCAATAATATTCGAGCAAAAGAACAATCTTTGTGTATGAATTTAAATGGATTGCCTGCCGGACAAGAGGCGGGAATGGAAAAATTATTATACAAAGATATTGACCTTTTGACATATAAACAATTGAAGATGTATGTTCATGGAGATTATGGTTTGCCAATTGATAATACACCGATTTCACTTAGTCTTCGATTAGGTAGAATAATATATGACAATTTTGAATATTATGAAATTGAGACACCTGTTTATCGTGATTGGGACGAGAGAAATGAAATTGTATTGGATTTTGAAAAATTAGCAGAATTGAAATTGAGAACCGAATTTGATGGAGTGGTATTTAGAAAACCTTATGATGATGTTCGTGAATATCATTTGGTAGATGAAGAAACAGGTGAATTGACAGGACAAGTTTATAGAATCGTAGGAAATAATATTTCATTATCACGATTAAAAAAAATAGTAGTAGCCGTAAAAAATAACGATTCATTTGACAATTATACAGGTAATATATGGATTG
>JAYEHX010000214.1:3714-6999 GCA_034659735.1 Fidelibacterota bacterium
GGTGAATTGACAGGACAAGTTTATAGAATCGTAGGAAATAATATTTCATTATCACGATTAAAAAAAATAGTAGTAGCCGTAAAAAATAACGATTCATTTGACAATTATACAGGTAATATATGGATTGATGAGTTGCGAGTTAGTGATACGCAAAATGAAAAAGGAATGGCAATTCGTGGAAGTGTAAATATGAAATTTGCGGATGTAGCAACATTGAATGTTAATGCTTCCAAAAAAGATGCAGAATTTCATGAAGTAAATGTAAAAGATGCCGGAAAAGCAGGAGGATTGACTGATAAAAAATCATTTAACCTTTCATCTAATTTTCAAGTTAATAAATTATTGCCAAAGAAATGGGGCATATCACTCCCTGTATCAGGGAGTTATTCTGAATCAGAAAGTTCACCAAAATATTTTCCGGGTAGTGATATAATTTTAAATGACATTCCGGATAGTGTTAAAACTCTTTCTAAACGAAAATCATTAAGCACTTCATTCAATAAAAAGACCGACACAGAATCTTGGTTAGTGCAAAATACAATAGAAGCCATAAAATTAAATTTACAGGTTAGTGATAATGAGAGTAGCAATTTTACTACAAAAATGAATAAGCAGACAAATTATGGTGGAACGATTAATTATAATTTAAAATTTGATAAAGGAGAAGGAATATCATATTTAAAATGGATTCCGATATTTGGTAAGAAACTTGAAGGGAAGAAATTTTATTGGAAACCAAATAATATATCCATGAAAATGGGAATGAAAGAAAATAAGAGAGAAACAACAAAAAGAATAAACCCGGATTCAACGACAATTACAGACAATTTTGACATGAATCGAGATGCTAATTTAAGTTATGATCCATTTAGCAATATATCTATGAAATATAGTCGAGGATTGCATTCTAATCTAAAAAATTATATTGATGATAAATCTAAGTTGTTAGAGAAATTTACACCCGGATATGTGAATAAAAGATCCGAATCATTTAGCACGACATACCAATTAAATTTAGTAAGTTGGTTTTCACCAAAACTTAATTATGGAACATCATATTCTTATAACAAACCATTAGATAGAGATTATGCTTCGACATCAGTTAATCGAAGTATTGGAACAAATTTTACATTTGATTTTGTCAAAGTATTGGGTTCGTTTAAAAGAAAGGATAATAAAAAAGAAAAAAGTGCAAGTAGTAAAAAATCTACCAATAGTCAAAAACGACAAAGACCTAATGTAGAGAATGGAAAAAATAGTGAAAAAGATGATAAAAAGGAGAATACCAAAAAAGAGAGAAAAGGGATTATAGATATTTTGAAAGTAGGATTTGGACGAATTGATCCTATTAGTGTATCGATTAGGGAGACCAAAAATCTGGGTAATGTTGGTGTAATTTTAGTGAAAGATTCTCTTGGATATGGAAGGACAACCGTCGACCCATTGTATCGTTTCGGATTTTCTGAAACTCCATCTGACTCAACTGCATCTGAAAAAGGGGATTATACATTAAGTAAACGAATTACACAGCAAATGTCTTTAAGGTCAGGATTAAAAATTACAAAAAATATGAAAGCAAGTTTGGATTTTAAATATGATATAAGCAATAGTTTTTCAAATGGAGCTATTCAAAAAAAGATAGGTGTTAGTTATTTTCCATTGGGAGAGAAAGGTAGTGATGGATTTATGATGCCGAGTTGGAATCTCTCTTGGAATGGTTTAGAAAAGGTGAAAATATTAGACAAGGTGTTTACTAATTTATCAATTACTCATGGATTTAAAGGTGGAAAGTCGATATCATTTAGAGATACATCAGAACAAGGTTCTCAATATACACAAAATTTCAGTCCGCTTGCTCAGTTGAATATGACATTCAAAGGAAATATCCGTTCCAATATTGGAATTTCAAAAAACACAAATATTTCTAATAGTAGTGGTGAGACAAGGCATAGAATTTCTGAAAATGCAAATATGTCTATTTCGTATAGTTATAGTGGTGGATTAAATATTCCAATTCCTTTTTTCAAAGATATTAATATGACAAACAATATTACTCTGACAATAAATGGAAGTTACGGCAGAAGTTATGAAAATAAATATACCGAGGCAAATACAGAAGAGGGATTTAATAAAAATAGCAATTGGAAAGTTAAAACAGATTTAAATTATCAGTTTACAAAGAATATAAATGGCTCGGCATTTTTCTCTTATGGAGCGACAGAAAATATCAGAAGTGGAAGCCGAGATACAAAAGATTATGGTCTAAAAGTTAATATAAGAATTAGTGGGTAATTTTATGAAAATTTCGAAGATTTTATTTGTATTGGCTTTATTAAGTGTTTTATTAATCGGGGGAACTCCGAATTTTGATGGAAATAAATCTTATGAATATTTAAAGAAACAGACAGAATTCGGTCCAAGAAATCCCGGAAGTATCGGATACAAAAATTGTAAGGAATGGTTGATAAATTTTTCAGAAAGTAATAGTGACAAAGTTATTTTGCAAAATTTTATTGGCACGGATCCGAAAACAGATGAAAAAATTCCAATGACAAATATTATTACTCGTTTCAATCCGGAACAAACAGATAGAATAATGTTGTCAGCACATTGGGATACTCGTCCTTGGGCTGATGCAAGAAATTCAAAAACGAAGAGAGATAAACCAATTTCCGGAGCGAATGATGGTGCGAGTGGCATTGCGGTTTTGCTTCATATCATGGAATTAATAAATGAAAATGATTTGGATTTTGGAGTTGATATTATTCTTTGGGATGGTGAAGATATAGGAAGGGAAGGTCATCCGTATGAATTCTGTCAAGGTTCACGATATTATTCTAATAATATTATTGAGCCGAAACCGCAAGAGGGGATTTTGCTTGATATGATTGGCGATGCAGATTTAGAAATTCCTTTTGAAGTAAATTCCATGAATATTAATTCAAATCTTATGATTGATATTTGGAATATTGCTTCTCACTTGAATTATGGAAATATCTTTATCAAACAATATGGGCCGGAAATGTATGACGATCATATGCCACTATCTTATATTGCGGATATTCCAACAATTGATATTATAGATTTCAAATATCCGAATGAGAATAAAAATTATTGGCATACTCATGATGATACCGCAGATAAATGTTCAGCAAGGAGTTTAAAAATTATTGGCGATGTTTTGGTTTATTGGCTATATAATAAATAAATCAAAATGAGTTGTTTATACTATTTAAATGAAGAATTTTAAATTTAAGATGTTTTTGAAAGAGAATTGGAAGAAGG
>JAYEHX010000215.1:0-2774 GCA_034659735.1 Fidelibacterota bacterium
AATTACGTCATCAGGATATTGGACAGTTGCAGATGTATGTAAATTATTACGATAGATTTATAAAATTAGACGATGAAAATAAAACAGTTGGAATAATTTTATGTCAAGACAAAAGTGAAACGCTTGTAGAAATTACTTTACCTGAAAATAATGAGCAGATTTTTGCAAGTAAATACCAGACAGTTTTGCCGAGTAAACAAGAATTGAAAAAACTGATTGAAAATAATGAGGGTAAATAACAACAAACCGCTAACAAGGGCTATACATAATGCGGGCAATGTGCTGATATTTAAACTTTCAGCATTAAATGAAAATTTTGGTAAATTGAAAATTAATCGTTTCAAAATCCCAAACTACGCATACCCAAACCGTTACAGCGTATTTAAAAACAACAAGACAAAAATTGAAAAAACACAATACTTCAGATTTTTATTAGAGAAATTCGTGTTATTCGTTGTAGTTGTTTCTTGATGAATTCGGTAATATTCGCACTCAAACAGAAAAATAGTCGTATATTTTTATGGTGTAATCGAAATATATTGCAGTTTATTCTTGTTTTAATCGATATTTGTTCGTATTATTTTATGTTTGTATAAGTAAGTGAATAACAGGAGTGCTATTATGATAAAAAGATTTTTAGAAAAGAACATCAAATCCCATCTATTCAAAGGTAAAGCGATAATTATATTAGGAGCAAGACAGGTTGGTAAAACTACATTAGTAAAGTCATTAATGAAAAAGAATAAAGATACGGTTTTGTTCAATGGTGACGAAAGTGATATTCAAGAGATTTTTACAAACACAACTTCTACCAAATTAAAAAATTTAATTGGTGATAAAAAATTTGTTGTAATAGACGAAGCACAAAATATAGATAACATTGGATTAGCGATAAAATTACTCATAGATAATTATCCGGAAATTCAAGTAGTAGCTACCGGTTCGTCGGCATTTGAATTAAGTAATAGATTGAATGAACCGTTAACAGGTCGTAAATTTGAATATAGATTATTTCCAATATCCTTTGGCGAGATGTCTAAATTTTCAAGTGTATTAGAAGAAAAAAGATTATTGGAAGATAGATTGATTTATGGTTATTATCCTGAAGTTGTTATGAAACCAAATTATGGGGAAGAGTTATTGATGCAAGTTGTAGATAGTTACTTATACAAAGATATTTTAAATTTTAGTAAGATTAAAAAACATTCCAAATTATATAAATTAGTTCAGGCACTATCTTTACAGATAGGAAATGAAGTTTCGTTCAATGAGCTTGCAAATTTAGTCGGCTTAAATCAGGAAACTGTAGAAAATTATATAGATATTTTAGAGAAATCATTTGTAATATTTAGATTAAGTTCTTTGAGCAGAAATATCAGAAATGAACTTAAGAAATCCAATAAATTTTATTTTTATGATAATGGTGTACGAAATGCCGTTATAAAATATTTCAATAATTTATCGCTTCGAGCCGATGTTGGAGCTTTGTGGGAAAATTTTATTATTAGTGAAAGAATGAAACGAAATCAATATCGTGGGAAATTCGTAAATTCGTATTTTTGGAGAACAACCTCACAACAAGAAATCGATTATATTGAAGATGATAATGGTAAAATTTATGCTTACGAAATTAAATGGAATGTTAATAAAAAAGCAAAAGGATTAAATAGATTTTTGAAGGGATATCCAAATAGTAAGTTTGAAATTATATCACCCAATAATTTTGAGAAGTTTGTTTTGTGAATTGGTTAACTAATAAATTGAAATTATAACCGAAAATTATTCTTAATTAAGGGAGTGTTATTCAACGCTCACAGAATCAATCAAAATAGAATCATCGGGCTGATGTATTCTGATGAAAAATGTACCTTTTTGAGTTGTTGCAATTTTATATTCTTTATTTAAATAGACAATCATATCCGGGCAACCACCACTTGTAGGTAAATTTCCCCAAACAGTAAGATCAACAACAAGTGGTTCAATTTGATCATCAAAATGTGAAAATGAGTAGCATCCGTTATTTCCGATTATGCCAAATAATTTGAATGTAATTGTGTCATTTACAGCAATAGAAGTAGGATGGTTTAAACTATCGACTTTGATCACAAACAAATTATCATCAACATTAGTACAAGAAAATAAGAGTATTCCGATTACAAAGGCAAATATATAATATTTAATTTTTTTCATAATGACTCCATTTTATCATTTAAATATTTGTGACATAATTTATTGATCTCACAAATAGAACATTGTGGATTTCTTGCTTTGCAGATTGCTCGTCCGTGTTCTATAATTAGATGATTCCAAATAGACCAATATTTTTTTGGCAATTCGTTTTGTAAATCTTTTTCTATTTTTACAGGATCGGTATGTTCTGTTAATCCGAGATGTTTTGAAATTCTCGCAACATGTGTGTCAACGGCAATTGCCGGTTTATTATGAGCAGTTGCCAAAACAACATTTGCGGTTTTTCGTCCAACTCCGGATAATGTGATTAAATCTTTTAAATTGTCCGGTACTTCTCCACTATAATTACTAACGATCTTTTTTGAAGCGTTAATAATATTTTTCGCTTTTGCATTATAAAAACCCGATGATTTTATTAATACTTTAATTTTTTCAATATCTGCATTTGCCATTTTTTCTGCGGTTGGATATTTTTGAAATAACTTTGGTGTGATTTTATTTATCTGTTTATCGGTTGATTGAGCGGATAAAATTGTAGAAATCAAAAGTTCAAAAGTATTGACATGATTTAAAGTACAAGATGC
>JAYEHX010000215.1:2874-6825 GCA_034659735.1 Fidelibacterota bacterium
TTTATTCTTCTTCCATGAACGGATATTTGTAATCTGTTGGTGGATTGAATGTCTCTTTTATTGTTCTCATCGAAACCCATCGCATCAGATTGGTCGGCGAGCCCGCTTTGTCATTTGTTCCGGATCCACGCGAACCACCGAATGGTTGTTGTCCGACAACTGCTCCCGTTGGTTTATCGTTGATATAAAAATTGCCTGCCGAATGTGTTAAAATATCTTTTCCTATATCAAGTGCTTCTCTGTCTTTTGCAAATATCGCCCCGGTCAAAGCATAAGGACTTGTTTCATCACAGGTGTGCAACATCTTCTCATATTTATTTTCATCATAGACATGAATCGTGACGACCGGTCCAAAAATTTCCTCTTCCATCGTTTTGAATTTTGGATCTGTGGTCACAATTGTCGTTGGCTCAATGAAATATCCTTTAGAATCATCGTAATTTCCACCGGTAATAATTTCTGCATCTTTATGATTTTTCGCATAATCAATATATTCGGTAATACTTTCAAAAGCAGGAGCATCAATCACGGCAGTCATAAAATTAGTGAAGTCATCAACATCGCCCATTTGTATTGTTTTAACCTGTTTTATATATTTATCTTTGAATTCATTCCAGATATTGTTAGGAATATAAACTCTTGATGATGCGGAACATTTTTGTCCTTGATATTCAAAAGAACCACGAACTACTGCAGTTACCAAAGCATCGACATCAGCGGATTTGTGAGCGAAAATAAAATCTTTTCCACCAGTTTCTCCAACTATTCTTGGGTAGGTTTTATATTTAGAAATATTATTTCCAACGGTTTTCCACATACTTTGAAATACAGCAGTTGAGCCGGTAAAGTGAATTCCCGTAAGCAATTCATTATCCATCACAATTTTTCCAACCTTGGCACCACTCCCCGGAATAAAATTTATTACACCATCGGGCATTCCCGCTTCTTTTAATAGTTGCATCAAAAAATAACCGGAATAAACCGAACTCGAAGCGGGTTTCCAAAGTGACACATTTCCCATAAGTGCCGGAGCAGTTGGCAAATTTCCTGCGATTGATGTAAAATTAAATGGCGTGACTGCAAAAACAAATCCTTCCAATGGTCGATATTCTACAGAATTCCACATTCCGTCCGGACTGTATTTTGGTTGTTCTTTATATATTTCTGTGAGATATTCCGCATTGAAATTCCAAAAATCAATCAACTCCACAGCGGAATCAATCTCGGCCTGAAAGACGGTTTTGCTTTGCGATAACATTGTGGAAGCATTTATCAAATCGCGATACGGACCGGCGAGAAGTGTTGCCATTTTTTTGAATATTGATACTCTCGATTTCCAGTGCATTTTAGACCACTTTTTCCATGCTTTCTGCGATTCGTCAATTGCCATTTGAATTTCCTTTTCACCGGCTTTGTGATAAGTTGCGAGAATATGTTTATGGTCGTGTGGAATTCGGCATTTTCCTAAATCGCCTGTTTTTATCTCTTTGCCAGCGATAATTAACGGGATTTCGATTTGCTTACTTTTTAATTCATTCAGTTTTTGTTTGATAGAAATTTTTTCCATACTTCCGGGAGCATAGGATTTTATTTCTTCATTTTGTGCTTTCGCCACTTGATAAAACGCATTTGACATTATTTTTCCTCCATTATTTTATGCTGTAATTTATGAATATTAATGAATATATACAAATTTATTTTCATATTAAATTAGTCGAGTAATAATAATAATAATATTTGATATAGAAAATTTGTTAGTTGAATTCTATAAAAAAATTATTAAATTATAATAGTATGAAACAGATAAATTACGAAATAATTCATAAATCAAACAACTTCTTATTTCGAGTGAATTCTAAGTATGTATCAAATCTTAACAGGGAGATAATCAATGTCGAAACTTGCAAACATTCAACTATCAGAAAACGAACTGAAAGAAATTTCTATTATAAAAGAAGGGGAATTAAAAATAATTGAAGAGCAAATTTTAATTGAATATAAAAAATCACTTTTCAACAATAAAAATAAGACAAGTAAAAATAACGGAAATAAAATTTTGCGAGAATTGAAGGTGTGCAAATCAGTTAATATTGGCAATGAACAGAAATTGATTACAGAAATTGATAAACAAAATACCGGCAATTCAAAAGCAATCGCAAAGCGAATTGTTGCCAAAGGCGGAATACCGATTCTTACTTTTTCTGATAAAACAAATGATAAAATTGTCTCTGTTGGAATTCAAGAAATATTTGAGAAAACCGAGAAGGGAAGCGAAGGCGATTTGGTTTATATTGTTGATAACAGTTTAGATACGATTGAAAGCGGGAAAAATAAACGGGATAAATATAAAACAATTGAGTTATTAAAAAAGATTTATGTGCTTGAATTACGAAATATTACGAAAAGTGGATTGATACATGAAATGATTCTTTTTAATAAGAAAAATCATTTGGGAATAAATGTAAATTCAAAAGATATATATAACAAATTAAAATTGGCGAATAGTAATGAATTATTGTTTAATAAATTAGATGAGAAATTGTTGGTTGTGATAAAGAAAGAATTTAAAAATGAGGCGGAAATTTTTTGTGATATTCACAAAATCCCCAATGTCCAAGCTGGTGAAATAATAAGCGATTCTAATTTAAGATTATTTACAGAAGATGAACAGAAGATGACAATTCCATTTGAATGTTTTGATATCATTACAAAAGACGAGAAAAAAAAATCAGATTCGGAAGATGAGTTTGATGAATATAAAAAAAACATTGATGAAATCGTAGATTTTACCGAGCCAAAAGATTTGATAAAAATAATTAATAAAATGAGTAAAAATATTTCAACAGAAAAAAAGTATGAAATAAATGAAATGTTCAAGAGCGAAATATTGTTTACAACCAACAATTCTATTGGAATAACAAACCACAATTATAACAAATCGATTGTAATTACGATTGGTGATTATGGAAATTTTGGTATTGGGAAAAACTTGTTGAATGCAAATATTACAGATTCTATTCAAAAAAATATTGTAACCGGAGCAGAAACTGAAGCAATCAACTATTTTTTTAAGAATGAAACAAACCAAGCAATTCATCAAATTGCCGAAACATGTTCTGAATACGATATTGCAATACTTGATTGTAAATTAGATAACGATAAGAAAAATCAATCACAAATTTCTAATATTACTTATGGAATTATTGATAAAAATATTTCTCCGGTGACAACGGTATTTAAAAACGAAAATGATTTTATCTGTATAATTGGCAATTTGAATGGCGAAGTGCAAGGCAGTGAATATTTGTCAACAATCAGCAAAAAACCAAAAACAAATTTACAAGATATAAATAGCGAAGTAGTGGAAAATATAAATTTTGTTATTCATAAAAGTATTAGAAAAGGATTGCTTCATTCGGCAATAAAAATTTCCGATGGCGGATTGGTGTTTGCATTAATAGAATCTTTAAAAAATTCTGAAAAAAAATTGGGTGCAAATATATTCTTTGACAGAAAAGTGAGAGAAGATTTATATCTTCTTGGAGAGTCGCAGTCGGTAATTTTAGTTTCCATTGCTGAAGAAAAATTAATAGAACTAATCACAATCGCACAAAAAAATAATGTGAATTGTGCTACGATTGGCAGAGTGATAAATGAGCCAATAATCAACATTAATAATAAACTAAAATTAGATATTAAAAAGTTTTAATCAGAACGATATCAGAATTGTTAAACATATAATTATTAACTATACTTCGGCAAGCTCACTTCGACAAGCTCACTTCGACAGGCTCAGCACATCGCACTTCGACAGGCTCAGTGTCCCGTAGTAGCACATCGCATCGCAAAGAGCAGAAGGAAAATTTTTATATTATCTTTAGATTTTTTGTGGTAAATATTGTTAGGAGAAGGACTTCAATAATTCAACAACAAAATCCCAAAATTTTATTA
>JAYEHX010000216.1:0-1401 GCA_034659735.1 Fidelibacterota bacterium
TGAATATTTTTCCCTAACCTTCTAACCCCCTAACCTTCTAACCTTCTAACCTTCTTAAACCTCTTAAAAAATTACATAGTTATTTCCCAAGTGTCTTTCGAATCGTTTTTCCAATCGCCGAATTCCTCTTTTCCACCTCTAACTTTCCAATCGGAATCGATAACAAGTCGTGAAGAAATTCCTCCTCTCGGATTACATAACATTAAAACTCGCAATCTTTTTGGAGCATAAACCTCCATCAGATGATCGTAAATTATATTGATTAATCTCTCATAAGATACAACAATATTTCTCATTTGATAAACATATTCTTTTAGTGACCTTAGTTCTATAACTTTATTTTCGGGGTAAAAGGTTAAATACACATCTGCAAAATCCGGCTGTTTCTGAACTCCTAAAAATGTGAATTCCGGTAATTTTATTTTAATTTCATAAGCTTTACGAGTTGGATTTGGTATCGCCTTCAATATCTTTTTATCAATTGATTTATATGTTTTTTTTTCTGACATTTTATCTTCCTCCTATTCAGAAATAAATTCTTGAATTATTGCCAATGAATCATATCCGTCAGATTCAATTGCTTCCATAACGGCTTTCAATGCAGGATTATTTTCATCAAGTATTCTATATTTTTTCTTTGAATTTCCAATAATAAAATCTAAACCAAACGGCTTCGCCAATGTGATAAATGCACTTTCAAGTACCGTCCTTTTTGGCAACATATTAGAAAAATTTGACAATCCCACGGAAAAATGAATGTCTTTAAAATAGTCATCATTGTGTATTAATTCCATCGCTTTCAAAGTCATCTTTGTCTTATTTTCAAAATCAACTCCAATCGGAACAACACCGGGATCTAAAACAATCTCATCATTTGGAATATTATATTCTCTCGCTTTTTTTACCAATCTTTTGGCCGTTTCATAAATTTCCAGTTCACTCTTATTTTGTGCTTTTTCGCCATTTTGTTCCCTTTCATTTAAAATCAAAATTGGAATAAACGGCTGAATCTTATACAAATCAAAAAAATCCAATCGCAATTCGGATATAGAATTTAAAATTGGTTTCTTATTATTTGCGATTTCTTTATTATAAGTTTCAAGCCCTATTTTTTGCAATTCAAAAGATGGTGAATCTAACGAAAGTGGCAAATCAACAGCACTTTGAATCTCTTTTATTACTTTAGAAAAAAAAATAGTATCGTGCATTCCAACATTTACATCTAAATATTTTACATTTATTTTAACCTGTTTTTCGGCTACTTTTTTAATCCCTTCAAAATCATTTTCTTCAAATAATTTATTCGTCGAAGGAATAGAATCATTTATACTTTCGCCAATGATTGTTAGGTTTTCTATTGGTTTATATTGTTTTTTCATTTTTATAATACGATATATTATT
>JAYEHX010000216.1:1501-6812 GCA_034659735.1 Fidelibacterota bacterium
TGTCGAAGTGTACGAGATATAATTAATTCACTATTCATATTTATTCAATCGCTTCGGCAACATATTTTGAACCGACATACTCTTCCCACTTATCGCCAAATCCTTCTTTCAATGCAGTAATTGCACATTCAATTTGTTTATCATCAGGTGGCGAAGTCGTTATTCTCTGTAGCCAAAGCCCCGGTTTTACCATCCAAGATAACCATTTATTTTCAATTTGTTTACTCGTAAATTTCAATCCTTCATAGCCAATTCCCATAACAAGAGGAATCATCGGAAGGTGAATCAGTAAACGATTTGCTAATGTTAGCGGTCCTGTAAAATATATTAAAATACTGTCGATAGTAGCATAGATAATTATTGTAAAAATCAGTGTGATAAATAAAAAACTCGTTCCACATCGTGGATGAAAAGTTGGATATTTATGCGTTGATTCTATACTCATATCTTCACCATTTTCAAAAGCGAAAACAGTTTTATGTTCTGCACCATGATATTCAAAAAGTCGTTTTACATCTTTCATCAAACTAATTATCATCAAATAAGCCAAGAAAAATACAATTCTGAAAACTCCTGCAACTGCATTAAAAGCCCAAGCGGTTTTCTCAATTGTGAAAATTTTTGTAGTTAAAAACAATGGCAAAACCAGAAATAAGCCAATAGCTAATCCGAAAGCAAAAACAATGCTTACATATTCCAAAACTTTATTCCAGAACGAATCTTTGTTTTCATTTTCTTCAGGATATGCTTTTTCTGCTGAAAATGTTAATGTTTTCATACCAATTTTCATTGATTCAAATAGTGCAACAACTCCACGAATAATTGGAAAAGCAAAGAATTTATTCCGTTTCGCAAGTGATACAAACTCCTTTCGTTCCACAGCAATTTCTCCATCAGGAGTTCTAACTGCCGTTGCATAAGCTCCCGGAACTCGCATCATTACACCCTCAATAACGGCTTGTCCGCCAACTAAAATTGATGCTTTTTGCAGAATTATTGATAGATAACTTTTAAAAACCCTAAAAATATATTTCATCTATTTTTTTGCCTTCAATTTATATCTTCTGTTAAATTTTTCAATTCTACCGGCACTATCAAGCACTTTCTGTTTTCCAGTATAAAATGGATGACAAGCAGAACAAATCTCTACTTTAATTTCTTTTACAGTACTTCTTGTTTCGAATGTATTTCCACAAACACAAGTAACGATAGCTTTTTCATATTTTGGATGAATTTTTGGTTTCATATTTTCTCCTATTTACTAATATCTTTTAAATTAAAAATCCTTTTTTTCAAGCATTAATGTTAAGCATTTATTTATTAATATGCAAGAAATATCTTTTTCGTATATTCTAATAAAAAAATATGTCACTTATGGAAATATTTTTCCTAACAATAACCGCAACCAAATATAAATTGCCATATTTACATTATTAGAAAAAATATTATTCGGATAATATAAAACTTCAACGATTTTCAACATTTTATAAATTAATAATTTGCAATAAATAAATTATTTCAGTAATTTCCAGCAGTAAAAATGGAGAAAAGATGTACATAGCAATTATTATTATTTTATCTTATATAATTGGATCGTTTCCAACTTCTATCATTCTTGGAAAAACTTTAAAGGGAATAGATGTTCGCGATTATGGAAGTGGAAATGCGGGTGCAACAAATGCTTTTCGTGTATTCGGTTGGAAAATCGGTTTGATAACGGCGATTGTTGATATTTTTAAAGGATTTGTCGCCACTTTCTGGATTGCACAACTTGGCTCAGAAAATATCGAAAGTATGATGTTGATTGCCGGTGCTTCTGCAATATTAGGACACACATTTACAATTTTTGCAGGATTTCGCGGTGGAAAAGGTGTTGCAACTGCGACAGGAATGTTAATCGCATTATTTCCAATTGCACTTCCAATTTGTTTTGTGGTTTTTCTTATTACAATTTTTATAACGGGGCAAGTTGCTATTGGATCAATGTTGGCATCGATTACCTTACCTATCTTATTAGCGATAATGAAATTTTATTTGGGAATGGATATCAGTAATTACTTTTTCTATTTCAGTTTAGTAATTCCGATATTTATTGTTTTTACACACAGATCAAATATTCAAAAATTAATTGATGGCACAGAGGAATCGGACGAAAGATTAATGATATTCAAAAGAAAAAATAGGAATAAATAATATGGGTTTATTAAATAAAATTAAGGAAACTGTAATAAAAGGGCACATCAATTCAAAATCAAAATTTCCAAAAGACATGTTAGAAAAAGATGGTGTCGAAGAGTTGGTGCAAAAAGCACTTGACGAGGACATTTCTGTTGACAAAATTTTGAATGATGCACTAATTTCAAGTATGAGTGTTGTCGGAGATAAGTATGAAAAAGGAGAAATATTCGTTCCGGAAATGTTATTCTCGGCAAAGGCAATGAAGGGTGGATTGGCATTAATAAAACCATTTCTTGTAGATAGTGATGCACAAAGTGTTGGAACTATTATTTTGGGAACTATAAAAGGCGATATGCACGACATTGGAAAAAACTTGGTTGGAATGATGTTTGAAGGTGCCGGATTTGATGTCATCGATCTCGGTGTTGATATTTCAAAAGAAAAATTTATAGAAACGGCAGAAAAATATCCGGGTTCAATTATTGGAATGTCTGCCTTGCTAACTGTGACAATGAGAAATATGAAAGGCGTTGTTGATGCTGTGAAGAATAGTAATTTAGATGCAAAAGTAATAATAGGTGGAGCTCCAGTCACCGAGGCATTTTCTAATGAAATTGGTGCTGATGGATATGCTCTAAATGCTAATCAGGCGGTGAAAGTTGCTAAATCTGTTTTGGGTATTTGAGGAGGACTTTACCGCAGAGACGCGGAGACGCAGAGAAGATTTTTGTGAAGAACTCTACCGCAGAGACACAGAGACGCGGAGAATATTAATGTGGGATTTGAAAAGGGCTTTACCGCAGAGACGCCCGCTTAATACAGTCGGGCAAGCAAGACGCGGAGAATATTAATTTGAAAAAATGATATATAAATTGAGGAATGTATGTTTTCTAAATTACATAAAACAAATTTTGAAGATTTCCAAAAGACACTTTTTAATAATAAAACTAATTCTATTCCATTAATTGAACTTGGAATTGCTCCAAATATTCGAGAAGAAATTGCTGGGGAGCCAATTGATACGGTTAAGAAAGAGATAAATTTTATGCGATCGCTCGGATACGATTATATAAAAGTCCAACCGAAGATTGATATTAATATGGAACAGAATTCAACAAGCACAACAAACGGTGATTCCGATAGAGCGTGGTCGGCGGAACATAGTGGAATAATTACTTCTATGAAAGATTTCGAAAATTATAAGTGGCCCAAAAAAGAAAATATTGACTATTCACGATTTGAAAAAGCAAATAAATTATTGCCTGATGATATGGGAATCGTTGGACAGTATGGAGATATTTACACTTTAACTTGGGAGATGCTTGGATTTGAAACATTCTCAATGATGATGTATGAAGATCCTGAATTGGTAAAAATAGTTTTCGATAAAATTGGCGATTTGATAATTAGTATGTTTGAAAATATGGCGGATATGGATTTTGTGAAGGTGCTTTGGTATAGCGATGATATTGCATATTCTACGGGATTGATGGTGAATCCTGATTTTTATCGTGAGATGCTTTTTCCGTATTTGAAACGAATTGGCGAAATGGCAAAGAGGAGAAATATTCCATTTATCTATCACTCCGATGGTGTTCTTTATAGTGTACTTGATGAATTAATTAGTTTCGGAATTACTGCTCTTCATCCAATCGAACCAATCTCAATGGATATTAAAGAGTTGAGTGAGAAGTATGGAGATAAATTGTGTTTATGTGGTGGAGTCGATGTTGATATTTTGTCTCGTGGCACAACAGAACAGGTGCAGAAACTTACTCGCGATATTATGAAAAAGGCAACTGCCAATGGTAGTTGGTGTGGAGGTTCTTCAAATTCAATTCCGGCATATTGTTCTGCAAAAAATTATCTGACAATGGTAGAGACGATATTGACATTAGGAGGTTTAGATGGTTAGGAGGTTAGAAGGTTAGGAATTGAGAGCTTAATGAATTACTCTTGCAATAATATAGCAAAAATATACAAAAAAAACTTTGCGTCTTTTGCTCCACTTTGCATCCTTTACTCCACTTTGCGTCCTTTGCTCCACTTTGCGTTCTTTGCGTGAAATCTTTGCGTGAAATCTTTCTATGAAATCTTTCTGTGAAATTTTAAAGGAAAAAATATGAATATAGTATTTATGGGAACTCCCTATTTTGCTGTTCCAACATTAGACAAATTATTAAACTCAGGACACAAAGTTTCTGCGGTAGTCACTGCAACGGACAAAGCAAGTGGTCGAGGTCAAAAAGTTAGATTTTCAGCTGTTAAGAAATATGCAATAAAAAATAATATCCCAATTTTACAACCCGCTTCATTAAAATCAGATGAATTTAGAGATGATTTATTAAAATTAAAATCGGATATTTTTATTGTTGTAGCTTTTAAAATACTTCCCAAAAAAATATTCTCCATTCCACAATTCGGAACAATAAATGCTCACGCTTCCCTCCTACCAAAATATCGTGGTCCGGCTCCAATCCATTGGGCAATTTATCATGGCGAAACAGAAACAGGAGTGACTACTTTTATAATTGACAAAAAAGTGGACACCGGCAAAATTTTATTACAGAAAAAGATTCCGATTTTGCGAGAAGATAATGTTGGCACGATGTATGACAAATTGGAAAAATTATCAGCAGATGCGATTATCGAAACAATTGAAAACCTTGATAATTTAAAACCGATTTTTCAAGATAATAAACTTGCAACAAAAGCACCTAAGATAAAGACAGAAATGGGAAAAATTAATTTTAACAACACGGGCGAACAGATAATAAATCAAATTAGAGCATTCACACCTTCGCCGGGGGCTTATACTTTTTTAGATGAAAATAGATTGAAAATCATTGATGCAGATTTTGAGACATATTCAGATGTGACTGTTGGAGAAGTTAAAAAAATTAGTAAAAAGCAATTTGGAATTGGATGCAAAGATGGGATGATTTTACCAACAAAAATACAACAGGCGGGAAAACGAAAAATGGACTCTGTTGATTTTATGAACGGATTTGATATTAACAAAATTGAGAGAATAAAAGATGAATGAACAACGATTATTTATTTATAAAATATTAAAAACATGGTTCTCAACCGACAAATATATTGAACATATTTTATCGTTTGAAAAGACAAA
>JAYEHX010000217.1:0-6770 GCA_034659735.1 Fidelibacterota bacterium
TACTTCCGGTATTTATTTGAAACAAAACACCCATTTTTAACAATTTAACTAAACTTTTTCTATCATCATATAAACCAATTATTCTTTCAGGATGTGCTAAAATCGGAACATATCCGGCAACAATCAAATCATAAAAAACATCTACAAACTCAATTGGCGGTCCCATTAAATGGAATTCTATTAATACGAATTTCTTATTATTTATTGTAAGATACGGATTTTTTAAATACTTCTTAACATCCTTAAAAAACATAATTTCCGAACCAAGTGTTAGTTCAATTGGAATATTTTTCTCTTTAACTTTTTCCTTGAGAATATTAAATCTTTCTACTATTGTTTTTTGCCTTTCAGAAAGTATCCTTGGTTCATCGGTTTCAAATTGATGTGGAGTCGTCACAACATGAGTCACACCCTGCTCGACTGCCTGTTCAAGCATTTCTATAGATTGTTCCAATGACTTACTTCCATCATCAACACCATAAACAATATGGTTGTGAAAATCGTATATTTTTTCTAAATCTTTCATGTTTGGTAATATAGCAATATTTTTTAATCTACAAAAAGAATTTATAAAATTTGTTGTCATTTATTGTCATTTTTACTTTACCGCAGAGACGCACACTTCGACAAGCTCAGTGCAAGAAGACGCAGAGAAATTTGTTGTCATTTTTAATTTTCAATCTAATAAACCTTATTTATCTTTCCAAAAACCTTAGTAGAAACAAAATGCTCCCAAAGACACAAACCTTATTACCTTATTTGACACGAATAACTTCCGAAATTTAAAATAAAAAATTGCAGAATAAATGGAATTATTATAAATTAAATAAATAGAAATTTCGGAAGTTTTTAACACACTTTTTGGGCTAAAGCCCGTATCGTTGATTGCAATTTCTGATTAGTCATTCTTTGTTTTAGACACACTTTTATGCACGGTCTCCATTCACAATCCACAATTAACGCCGTTAGTTATTGTTAGTTTTTGTTAGTTGCTATTATTCTTATCTTTTATACCACACATTCATATTTTCAATATTACCAGATATATTAGTATTGTTTACTAATCTTCCAGCAAACTTATACCCCAATTTTGCAAAAGTTATATTCATTCCGAAAGAAACTCCTCGTGCAATTGTAAAGAATGTTTTTATTCCCTTTTTCACTACCTCTTTTTCCATTTTGAATAATAAAAATGTGGCGAAACTATTTCCTCTAAAATCCGGCAAAGTTGCAAAATCGGTCATCTCTACATTTTGTCCTTTAAAATCCATTTCTGCTGATGATGCACTAACTAATTTCCCATTATAAAAAATACCAAAATAAATTAGATTATCATCCATTGTTTCCTTTAAATAATTCTCATCATAAATTGGAAATGGATAACTTGCAAAGACAACTTTGTATAATTCCGTTAATTGCTTTGCATCATTTTTATCCAATATTTTATACTTAAATTTTTCTTGAATTTCGGTCTGCTTTTTCAATATCTTTTTTTCATCACAAACTTCCAGTACTTTATCCAATCTTTCTTTGATCTCACCATTAATATTTTTTCTCTTTTTAGATAAGAATTTGCTTAAAAATACACAATCATCTTTTCCATTATAAAAATTTGGAATTTGTGCCTCCTCTTCATATCCTTTTTTCAGGAATATTTCCGAATCTTCTTTAGAAACTTTTGTAAATATCTTTCCATAATTATATCTATTTTCTAAATCATTAATTTTATCTAATACAGAATTTTTATCTTCGCTTTTAAGTTTCATTAAGTATATTCTATCATTAAATTTTCCGTGTTGTATTATTGATTTATTCATTTTGATTACTTTATCAAACATTTTTTTCTCCTGTAAAAATTGAAACAGTGTGATAAACAATTATTGACAATAAAATTCCATAAAAACTTGATGATAAACCAAATGGTTCAAATGATGTGAAAATAAATACTAACGATAATATTCCACCTGCCATCATACTAATAAATGCGGATTGTGAATTTTTATTTTTACTAAAAATCGCAATTAGAGTGGGATAGAATAAACCTGCAATCATAAAAGAGTATGCTTGTAAAATAATATTAAGAACTGTCGTAAATTTACTTGCAATTAAAGTGGCGATTATTCCAATAATTAAAGTTGCTACTTGAGAAATTTTTAGAATCAATTTTTGATTTGATTTTTTTAAAAAATATCTTTCTATTATATCATTTACAATATTACCAGATGAAGCCATTAAACAACTATCAGCGGTTGACATAATTGCAGAAAAATATGATGCAACTACAATTCCTGTTACACCAATTGGAAGGACATTTTGAAGTAATAACGGCAATCCCATTTCTGCCTCAACCTCTGGAAAAAATATTTTTGATATCATTCCCAAAATTACTCCCATAAATGCCATTATAGGATATTCCAATATTCCCGCAATATAAAATGCCTTTTTTGCACTTTTCTCATTTTTTGATGCATATATTCTTTGATAAAGTGTCATTGCAATAAACCAAATCGGGATAATTGTAACTGCCCAATTTATTAATTGATTCACACTAATATTTGTCAAGGTAAAATATTCTCTCGGCAATGAGTTATAAATCGTTTCCCAGCCACCAACTTTAAAATATGCAAATGGAATTGCAAAAAATATTAATCCGATTAAAAGGATTGCCCACTGAACTGTATCTGTATAAATAACAGCTTTTATTCCGCCAAGAACCGTATAGGCAATAATAATTCCCGCAATAATATAAAGGGCTGTGTTTAATGAATCTGTTCCTGAAAGGACCGTCGCAGAAGCTAATTTTGCACCGGCTAATATTTGGCCACCAGTAAATCCTAAATATCCAATTCCAGAAATTATTGCTGCAATAAGAGCAACCTTTCCATTAAATTTTGAGCGTAAAAAATCCGGATATGTAAACATATTAAATTTTACATCAAGTCCTTTTACTTTTGGAACAAGATATACAGCGGAAAGCCATGCTCCAACCAATCCGGTAAACAATAGCCAGCTTCCTGAAAGTCCCATTACATAACCTAATCCACCAAGTCCAATAGAAAATCCTCCTCCAACATCCGTCGCCACTATTGACATTCCAATATGTGAAGATGACATCGATCTTCCACCAACAAAATAATCTTCTCTACTTTTATTTTTCTTATAAAAATACAATCCTATTAATAAAATAATAACAAAGTAAATCCCAAATATTAAATAATCTAAAATATGCATATGTATTCTATACTCCTAAATTTTTTAATTATTACAAACTTGTTAATCATTATTAAAAATATCATGTAAAGAAATTTAATCTCTCTTTGTCATTCTTTCATTATCTTCAGGAACTAAAGATATTCCTTCATCCTGACTTTCTAATATTTTCACAATTCCTACACTTGATACTTCTTCTTTACCTTCTAAATTTAATTGTAAATGACAGTTTTCACAATCACGATCACAGAAAAAGCCTTCATAAGAATCCGGCTCTTTATAAGATGTGATGACTCCTTCGTAGTTTCTTAAAATAACCTTGTTTGTTGACCACGAAATAATATAATTTGGCATAATCGGAATTTTTCCACCACCACCGGGTGCGTCAATCACATAAGTTGGAACTGCGAGACCGGATGTGTGGCCGATCATACTTTCAATTATTTCAATACCTTTGCCTACCGGTGTACGAAAATGAGATAGTCCCTCAGTCAAATCACATTGATATAAATAGTATGGTCTAACACGATTTTGTAACAATTTATGAGAAAGTGATTTTATTATTCTTGGACAATCATTTACTCCTGCAAGTAATACTGACTGATTTCCTAATACTATTCCGGCATCTGCTAACATTTTTAATGCTTTTTTTGAAGATGCAGTAATCTCACGCGGATGGTTGAAATGAGTATTTAAATACAGCGGTTGATATTTTTTAAGCATTGTAATAAGTTCGTCTGTAATTCGATATGGTAAAACTACCGGCATTCTCGTACCAATTCTGATCATTTCTACATGTGGAATTGCACTAACCTCAGATAATACCCAGTCGAGATAATCATTCGAAAGCATTAAGGGATCACCACCGGAAAGTAAAACATCTCTAATTTCAGGATGTTCTTTAATATAATTCACACCTTTTAAAATCTCTTTTTTATTTGGAATATTATCATGATCACCAACCTTTCGTTTTCTTGTGCAATGACGACAATACATTGAGCATGTATTACTTATATTGAATAAAACTCTATCTGGATAACGATGAGTTAAATGCGAAACGGGTGAATCTTTATCCTCAGCAAGCGGGTCTTTCATATCATATTTCCCAATTACCAATTCACTTGGTGAAGGAACTGCTTGCAAAAATACCGGATCTTCCTTATAATTCTCTTTGTCAATCAATGATAAATAATATGGAGTTACAGACATTGGGAATTTTGTCATCGTCTCTTCTAATTTTTTCTTCTCCTCTGAAGATATCTTTACACCTAATAATTTCTCAAATGTATTAATATCTTTCACAGAATGTTGCAACTGCCATTTCCAATCCTTCCAATGTTCTATAACTGCAGTATCATCGATTTTACTTGTTATTGCCTCTTGTCTTTTATTGAATATTTTCATGATTTTTTACCTTTTTTATGATTAGTATTTTTTATAAATAATATTTGAAAGAATGTTTTATTAATCGAATGTAAATATACAAAATATTTTTGAACTAACAAAATTTTTATTTTATAACTATACTTGAAATATTTTTACTATATAACAAAACAAGGGAACCTGCTCCCTTGTTAAATTAATTCGATTGATTAAATAAATTAGTTCACTTCGATAAATTATTAGTTTAATTCAATAAATTATTAGTTTAATTCGATAAATTAGATGACAACTACTACCAAATACTCAAACGATTTTCTTTCTTAACATATAATTCATCTTCCGGCTTAATATCAAATGCATCATACCATGCATCAATATTTGCGATTCCACCATTCACACGATATTTTCCAGGAGAATGCACATCTTCTTTAACCAATCGTTGTGCTAATTTATCGCGAATATTATTTCGCCAAACTTTTGCATAAGATAAGAAAAATCTCTGTTCAGGAGTAAACCCATCAATTTTTGCCGGTTTTTCTTTACCCTCTAAAGTTTTCGCAAATGCTATAGATGATAATATCAATCCACCATAATCAGCAATATTTTCACCAAGTGTCAATTCTCCACTTACGAAAAAAGAGTCGCAAACAGTAAATTTATCAAACTGGTCAACAACTACTTGTGTTCTTTTATCAAATCTTTCTGCATCTTCCTTTGTCCACCAATCATTTAGGTTTCCATCAGAATCGAATTTTCTTCCGGAATCGTCATAACCATGAGTCATCTCGTGTCCAATAACAACTCCAATCGCTCCATAATTTACAGCATCATCGGCATCTGCATAGAAAAAAGGTGGTTGCAAAATCGCAGCAGGAAAAACAACTTCATTCAATAGCGGATGATAATATGCATTTACTGTTTGTGGAGTCATTCCCCATTCGTCTTTATCAACGGGTTTTCCGATTTTATTCACATCACGATTGAATGCAAATTTACTTGCTCTCAATCTATTCAATACGAAAGAATCTTTTTGAATTTCAAGTTTGCTATAATCTCTCCACTTGTCGGGATAACCAATTTTTACATTGAATCCACTTAATTTTTCCAATGCTTTTTCTTTCGTTCCGGCACTCATCCAATCAAGTTGTTCAATTCTTTCGCCAAGAACTTCTCTTAAATTTCCTACTAATTCCAGCATTCTCTCTTTAGATTCTGCCGGAAAATATTCTTCAACATATAACTGACCAAGAGCAAATCCCATTACTCCATTTGTAGCACCTTGAACTCTTTTCCATCTTGGTCGCATCTTATCCTGTCCTGACAAGAATGTAGAATAAAATGCAAAATCCTGTTTCTCGATTTCAGAATTTAAATAATTTGCAGTTCTATTCAATAAATTCCATTTCAAATATAGTTTCCAATGATCAATACTTACTTCATCTATCATACTATTCATAGCAGATAAAAATTTTGGTGAAGCAACATTAATATCACCAACTTTTTCTAATCCTACATTTGTAAAATACATTTCCCACTTGAGATTCGGAGTTAATTCAGTCAACTCTTTCATCGTCATTTTGTGGTCCAAATTATTCGGATTTCGTCTCTCTAAACGACTCATCGAAACATCTGCCATTTCTGTTTCGATATCCATAATTGCTTTTGAATTTCCTTCTGCAACTTTTTCATCTATACCAATCAATGTAAACATTTTTGTAATATGCTTTACATATTCCGCACGAATCTCTTTTGATCTTTCAGTATCTTCCAAATAATAATCTCTATCCGGCAATCCCAATCCACCTTGATCTAACCAAGTAATTACCATTTCGCTATTTTTTAAATCCTGTCCAGAGCCAAAACCAAATCCTGCAGAAATTCCTATCATGTGTAAATGTGCAATTTCATTGAGCAAATCATCAGTTGTAGAGATATTTTCAATCTGAGCGAATTCCTCTTTTAACGGCTCTATTCCCTGTTCATTAATTTTATTTGTGTCCATTCCCAAACTATAAAAATCAGCAATTTTTTGTGCATTTGTTCCTTGCTCATTTTTACTTTTTACCAATTTTTCAATTAACTTTTTCTGGTCTTCAATACTTCTATCTCGCAATTCCGTAAATGCACCATAATAACTTTTATCTTCCGGAACAGGATTATTTTTCAACCAATTTGAA
>JAYEHX010000218.1:0-6743 GCA_034659735.1 Fidelibacterota bacterium
TCTGCGTCTTTGCGTCTCTGCGGTAAAGTTAAAATGACAATCAATGACTACCAATGACAACAAATGACAATCAATGACAATCAATGACTATTAATGACAATTAAATTCCTCTGCGTCTTTGCGTCTCTGCGGTAAAGTTAAAATGACAATCAATGACTACCAATGACAACAAATGACAATCAATGACAATCAATGACTATTAATGACAATTAAATTCCTCTGCGTCTTTGCGTCTCCGCGGTAAAGAAAAAACGACAATCAATAAACAACCCCAACACCATTTTTCCCATCAACTTTTATACTCAACGGTTTTTCTAATTTTATATGTTTAACTAATTTTGATTTATTTATTTGCTTCTGTTTTGAAATCCATTCGCAATTTATATTTTCACTTTTTACACTTGGTGGAATTGTGAAATATGGAATATTCAGCGAAGTTATATTCTGGAAAAAATGGTTTCCAAAAGACGGTTCAATAAAATAATCGGGTATTCCAACTTCAACAATACAGGCAACATTTGAAATATTATCCCAAGTAATTGGAATTCCAAGCATTTTATCCGAAGTTCCCCAACGACCGGGCCCAATCAATAAATATTTTCTGCCTTTACGAAATTTCTTATTTAATTTATCTATTTCTTCAGCATAATTTATCGTATTCATATTATCAAATTCGTTCGCATCTATAAACAAAATATCTGATATTTTTTCAATTATTCCATTTCCAAGACAAATATTACTTTTTATAATTACATTTTCTTTATCATTTGCTTCATGTAGCAAAATATTTTTGTCATAAGTAATTTGCGGTCTCACTTGCAAAATAGAAAAACTATCTATCTCATCACTATTCATCTGAGTATTTGAAGCGAACTCAATTTCAACATCACAACCCAATCCCTTTCTTGTTATTTCACTTAAATCTGTTAAAATTTTGGCTAACGGGAAAGTTTTCCATTTCAAAATATTTGCGAATGTAATTACTCGCTGACCTTTTTCGTCCAAAGATTCAATAAATTTAGAATCATGTGCAGAAAATACACTTGAAATTAATTCCATAACTCCTTCTTTTTTCGCATCTGAAATTGGCAATTTAACTAAATTCTCATATTCATTTTTTGGCGAATTCTTAAAATCTAAATTTAAAGCATAAAAGGTGTTTTGACTATTTTTAAGCACTGATTTTGTATTATAAAATTGTGGTATTACTTTGGGTGTATATGGCGAAAACTTCAACGACTTCTCACCTTCAACAACCTGTTTTCCAAGTCCTAATGCCACAGTTGCCAAACCATTTTCTCGTCTCATTTTATGTTGCGGATAATAATTATATGATTGCATTATTCCGGAAAATGTTGGGTAAAAGTAATTTTCATGCTTCTCTCCAATCAACTCTTGAATAACAACTGCCATTTTTTCATCTTCTCGTTTATGTCCAACAGAATTTAAAAAAGATTTTGTTTTTTTTGTGAATATTGATGCATAAACTAACTTGATTGTGTTTAATAAATCTTCCACTCTTTGTTTTAGATTTTCTTCTGAATTTGCTAACATAAAAGTTCTATAAATACCGGCGAATGGTTCTAAAAAAGAATCTTCCAATAAACTTGACGAACGAATTGCCAACGGTTTCTTATTCTCCTTTAAAAAATGCTTAATATCATGTTGGAAATTTCTACTGAATTTCGCTTTCAAAAATAAATCATCAATTTCACTATCGGATTTAGCCGTTAATATTTTTTTGAACATATTGTTTTTTTCTATAAAAGTATCATAATGGTTGGTGGCGATTACAAGAAAATTTGGCACCTCAATTTTGACATCTTGATATCTCCGTTGAAAACTATACTCCTTTAGCAAACTAACTAAAAATGCCAATCCACGGCCTTTTCCACCGAGCGAACCATCGCCCATTCTCACGAATTTATATTCAGGAGAATACGATCTTGTATTAAAAATTATCAATTTATCAGTCGCTTGATAATTCAATTGTTCATCAATCAGATTAAAAAAAAGTTCGCTATTATCCATATCACGATAACTCATAGGGTTTAGCAAATCAGCCAACTCATAATATCCTCTAATTGCCAGCCAGTTTGAAAAATGATTATTCTTTGCATGTTTTTCAATAGATTTTTCTGTTACATACTTTATAACATTTCGCAATTCCACAAGAGAATTTACTTTTACTATTTTTCTTGAATTCTTTAAATTAAATTTTAATTTCCCAAATCCACAATGTGTTACAATAAATTTTTGCAATTCGTTTAGAAAATCAGCAGAATTTTTATCAATAAATTCTGCATTCAATTTCCTAAAATATTTTTTCTTTTTCTGAACCTCTTTTGAAACTACAACCATCGGTATTTGAAAAGATTCTTCTCTTACAATATCTAAAAATTTCAAACCTGCCTTTGATTCTGATTTACCATTTATCGGAAATCTTGTGTCCGTAACAATCGCTAACAAGTTATCCTTATATTTATTATAATAATTAATCGCCTCTTCAAAATTTGTTGCCAACAAAACTTTTGGTCGTGAATACATTCTCAATAATCTACTGTTATCGGTATATTCTAACTTAATCAACTCCATCGTATATTTAATAATTGTTCTATACATTAATGGTAAAATAAGCGAATAAAAATGTGGCGAATCTTCAACTACAATTATTGTTCTTACCATTCCTTTTTGAATATCCCTATTTGCATTTTTTTTATCTTCCATCTGTTTTATTATAGCAGGAAAGATAGCAGAATTTCCTAACCAAAAAAATACTTTATCTATTCCCGATAAGTCATCTGCATTTTCTTGAACCCATTTCAACTCTTTTTTATTTGAAGTCATTAAAATTATTGGAATATTGGTATATCTTTCTTTAACCTCATTTGCGAAATCGTAAGGATTCAAGTCAGAAATTCTTGCCATTGTAATTATCAAATCAATTTTTTTATCTTTCAGTTTTATCCATGCATGTTCCGCTGTGGAAACTCTGACTACTTTAGGTTTCGTTTGTAAATCCAACTCCTCATATTCAGAAATAATCATCTCCGCAAGTCGTCCGTCTTCATACAATTTAAAAGCATCATAAAAACTTGACACAATTAATATTTCGTGGATTCGCTTCTGCATCAATAGCCGATACGAGAGACTTTTGTTATTTTTTAGTATTGGTTCATTCATAATTGCACTTTATTTTAATTTTAAATTTCCTTTCAATAATTATATTCTAATTTACATAAAAAAAATCGTAAATCATTTGGAAAAAATAAAAAAATTACTTATACTTTCTACATAATAAACAAGTGGAAATTTGTATAAAAAACAACATTAATGACATTTAAAAAAGGAGTAAAAAAAATGAGCAAGAATGTTGATGTATTTATGGAAACAGTAAGGGCAAAAAATCCGGAACAAAAGGAATTTTTGCAAGCAGTTGAAGAAGTTGTAGAATCTTTAATGCCGGTTTTGGATAAAAATCCAAAATACAAGCAGGCAAAAATTTTAGAGCGAATAGTTGAACCGGAAAGAGTAATTATGTTTCGCGTTCCTTGGGTTGATGATGAAGGCGAAATACAAGTTAATCGTGGTTTTAGAGTAGAATTCAACAGTGCAATTGGACCATATAAAGGTGGATTACGATTTCACGCAAGTGTAAATTTAAGCATCTTGAAATTTTTAGGATTTGAACAAACATTCAAAAATGCTTTAACTACATTACCTATGGGTGGCGGAAAAGGTGGATCTGATTTCAATGCACATGGTAAATCTGATAATGAAATAATGAGATTTTGTCAATCGTTTATGTCAGAATTATATCGTCATATTGGACCAAATACAGACATTCCTGCCGGTGATATTGGTGTTGGCGGAAGAGAAATCGGTTATTTGTTTGGCATGTACAAAAAACTTCGTAATGAATTTACAGGTATTCTCACTGGAAAAGGACGAAATTGGGGTGGTAGTTTAATTAGACCTGAAGCAACCGGCTTTGGTGGAACTTATTTTATGCAAAATATGCTAAAAACCAAAAACGATAATTTTGAAGGAAAAATCGTTACACTTTCCGGCTTTGGAAATGTAGCTTGGGGTGCGGCTCTTAAAGTGACAGAATTAGGTGGAAAAGTTGTTACAATTTCCGGACCTGATGGATATATTTATGATAAAGATGGTGTATCCGGAGAAAAAATTGAATATCTATTAGAACTTCGTTCATCCAATAACGATGTTGTTGCTCCTTACGCTGAAAAATTTCATAGTGCAAAATTTATTCCAAACAAAAAACCTTGGGAAGTTAAATGTGACATCGCAATGCCATGTGCTATTCAAAATGAATTAAACGGCGACGATGCAAAAAAATTAATTACAAACAATGTGAAGTATGTTGCTGAACTTTCTAATATGGGATGTACTCCTGAAGCAATAAAAGAATTCCATTCTGCAAAAATTCTATTCGGCCCTGGAAAAGCCGCAAATGCCGGTGGTGTTGCCGTTTCCGGACTTGAAATGAGTCAAAACTCATTGAGATTCAATTGGTCATCTGAAGAAGTTGATGAAAAACTACACAAAATCATGAAAGACATTCATGAACAATGTGTAAAATACGGAACAGAAGGTGATTACATAAATTATGTAAATGGTGCAAATATTGCAGGATTTATGAAAGTTGCAGATTCTATGTTAGATCAAGGTGTTGTTTAATCAGTGGAATATAATTCTAAATTGATAAAAAGCGAAACGATTATTGTTTCGCTTTTTTTTGTCTTGTAATTTCTCACTTTATTATATTTATAATGGATTTTTTAAACATCAGCAGATATTGAAATAAATATATGAATTTGTTTAGTTAAAAAATATTTTCCACAAATTACTTTTATATTTTCATAATAATCCTTATTCTTGAATGTAAAAAAAAAGAGGAAATATGAAACTATCAACATTAGAAAACTTTTTAGAAAAAACACTTCAATATAACGATTTTGATGATTATTGCAAAAATGGTTTGCAAGTTGAAGGTTCGGATAAAATTAATAAAATAGCTTTCGCCGTATCTTTTAATTTACCAATTTTAGAAAAAGCAATTGAAGAAAAAGCAGATGCTATAATCGTCCATCACGGTTTTTTTGGTAAAGATTATATCAATTTACGAGGTGCAAAAAAAGAGAGAATCAAATTGTTATTACAAAATGATATTTCACTATTTGGAATCCATTTGCCACTTGATGCTCATAAAAAATATGGAAATAATGCACAACTTTTTTCATTCATCGGTGCAAAAGCAGAAGCAAAATATGAAGTCGGTTTTGTTGGGAGTAATATAAAAAAATATACTTTAGATAAAATGTTAGATATTTTTCATAAAAAACTCGATATAAATAATGAATTTGAAAAACGAGTTGAAAAATCGCCATCTATATTTACTCCAAAATTCAAACATAAATTTTCATATTTAAATAACGGTCCAAAGATTCCAAAGAAGATCGCGATTGTTTCAGGCGGTGCATCATCTTGGTTTGAGAAAGCGATTGACGAAGGAATTGACACTGTATGATTAAAGATTGTCACATTGCCCAGATCATCGCTGGCGTCGAAGCGCAGCACATCGTCGTTGTTTATCCGTGTGAAGCTTATTGAAGCACGGTAGTGGTTAGAACTAGTATTCGTCTCTGCTACAAAGACCTCACTCGTGTTCAGATTTGTTATTATCACATTTGGATCCGTAACCGGATCTCCATTGTCATACTCAACAAATCCGGATATCACGAATTGGGGTGTTTCATTGATCTTTACGCTTCCGTTGTTGGTGCTTGTCGGAATGGGTCCGGAAGTGGATTCCAGTAGTCCACCTGACAGATCAGTTATGTTGAGCGGGCTGATCCCCTCAACTCCGATCGCCTGAAATATGATTGTTGTCAGCACACCTGAATCATTTACTCCAACACCGGTACCCATCCTACCCTCTGCATACTCGATTGTGCCAAGGGTGTTGTTGATCTCATCTATATACACCATCGTACTCTCACCGTCCTGACTGAGGAATGGCCCCTGCGTCTGCGAGGTTGCGTTGAGAAGCGTATTGTTGAAGTGGAGTGTATAGCTGGCGCTGTACACCGAACTTCCTTGTGGATCTACGGTGATGTTAATCGTGACGTTTTCTCCCTGGAAAACTTCCTGATACACTGGCTCAACGCTTATCTGCGCTGCATGGGCTGATGTGGCGAAGAGGAAGATCAATATGGTCATAGCTATGTGTCTGATATGTATATACATATAATATTTATCCTTTGTTGATATTGTTTTTATATTCATGTTATTCTCCTGATAATAGTGGGATCACCATGCAGTATGCCCCCACGAAGTTCCGAGGAGCATCGCATCGCCGATGTTCACCCATTCGTCGTTGTTCAGGTCTGCCTTGTCTCCTGCGAGGTTATTATACCAGCGGAGTCCGTCATGACCGATCTCGGCTTGCTTACCAAACTGCATTCCGAAGATGACCGTATCTCCGATGTTCACCCTGCCGTCGCCGTTCGCATCGCCAGCGATCCAGACAGTAATCTCCATTGTGGTACTGTTATCCAAAAGCGGCATACCATCGTCGATCACTGCCAGGACAACGTTCGCGGGCACATAATGTCCATCATGCCAGTACATCGGTACTTCGAAGAGGTGCTCTGCAGTCTCACCAACCAGATCCGTTCCATCATCGACCCACCATTCCCAGAGGGTAATGGTTCCGTCCC